>CAZDWP010000058.1:0-9972 GCA_964508985.1 uncultured Herbinix sp.
ATATTCGTCCTGAGGAAGAATGACTGCTGATGTAAGCTTTACTTCAGTCATATGCTTTAAGTTAGCAATGCCTCTTCCTAAAGCTGTTTTATCATATTCATATATTTTTTTGTCAATTAAATAATTGCTGATTTCATCATAATTAAGTGATAATCCGCCGGGTTCAGAATCGAAAAGCTTCAAATAGGTTCCGTCCTCTTTGATTTGAAGCTGAAAATATGCATTTTTACCGCTCATTATGCTTTCCCTCCTTGCCCTCCTTATCCATTAATAGCTGGTAAGGATATCCATGTTCACTCCTAATTTCACTTTTAGCTTTTGTAATGCCTTCGTATGCAATTGTGAAATTCTTGATTCCGACACCTCCAAAATCTTACTGATTTCTTTTAATGTCAGGTCCTCATAATAATAGAGTACTATTACTCTTTTCTCCTTTTCGGTCAATGTATCTAAGGTCCTTGCTAGAATGTCCTTTAGTTCATTCTGCTCCACTATCCTGTCAGGTTGTTCGAATGTCGTGGCAAAACACTGATCGGTCTTTGACTCGGAGCCTTGTTCAAGGAATTCGTCTAAGGATATAATATTCGTTATATTCGTTTGATTTTGCCAGTCTTCCAATTCTTCAATGGTCAATTTCAACTCTTCTGCTACATCACCATCAGTAACATTCCTGCCAAATCTGGTCTCAAGGGTTTGATATGCATTTTCAATCTTACGCTGCTTTTGCCTTATGCTTCTAGGTATCCAGTCCATCTTTCTTATCTGATCAAGGATGGCACCTCGAATTCTAAGAGATGCATAAGTCTCAAATTTATTT
The DNA here is from genome assembly GCA_964508985.1 of uncultured Herbinix sp. Classification (GTDB taxonomy): domain Bacteria; phylum Bacillota; class Clostridia; order Lachnospirales; family Lachnospiraceae; genus Mobilitalea. Next base: position 818 of record CAZDWP010000058.1, read on the forward strand.
CCCTTGGTGTAGTCAAATTTATCAATAGCATCTATTAAGCCAAAGGTTCCATAGCCAACTAGATCGTCATATTCAACATTATGTCCCAGATACATGCTTAATCGTCCGGCAACAAGCTTAACCAATCCCGCATATTCAATTATAATTTTTTCGTAAAGATCAGAGGTTTTTCTTTTGGCATATTCTTCCCAAAGTTTTTGCCTTTCCTCATTATTCATATTGCCTCCTATATGAAACAGGGTTGATTTTTGTAGTTAGCTTGTCTTAGGGCTTGTCTACAGAACTATTCTCTGAATCCCCATCAGAATCCCCATCAGAATTCTCTGTTAAATCCCCACTTTCCTCCTTGGTGGTTGAAGGTGCAGGTTCAAGAACCTTTCTGATAATTGCCCTTGATATAATACCGATGATGTAAAAAATGATAAGAACCAAAAGAAGACGCTTTAAGCTAGGTAGCAACTCAGCCTTTCGATATATATCTATTATGCAGGTTATAGCACCTGCTATCAATGTTATAAATGCAGGTATATACCTGTCACGCATTTTCTCACCTTCTATACACAGTTTCTATCGGCTATATTAAAGTATCTTTATCTCTTTACCAACCGACTTGATACGTAGTAATCCTGTCTCAGGGCTAAACTCTATAGTTCTACCATAGTTTGCTCCGGTATCCTCAGCTAATAATGGGATACCCAGTTTTTTAAGTTTATCCTTACTAGCCTCCACATTTCGGTCTCCGATACGCATCATCTCAAGGTTATTACTGAAGCTAAACATTTGTGCTCCACCGGCAATTTTTGCAACTAAATTCCTTTTCATTGCACCAATACTTACCATGTCCTGGATTAGTGTATCTATTCCTGTGTCTGCAAACTTGTATTTATTTGAGTTATTATTTATCTTTGTACTATCCGGTAGCATAATATGTACCAAGCCTGCAATCTTCCTAACCGGATCGTTTAATACTATACCGACACAGGAGCCTAGTCCAAGTGTCGTAATCACGTCCGGTGGCCTGCATACATTGGCATCAGCCATACCGACTTTTATCGTATTGTTCATTGTCTCACCCTATAACCCCAATGATTTTAGTATTGATAAATATGACTTCAAAGTAGGTATCAAAATAAAAAATCCATTAACGTATTTATCCATATCACCAAACTCTGTTTCAATCAAAAGGGCTTTGTCACCAATTTTACCAAACTCTATAGCCGGAACACTTAATATTGCTCCTGCCATATCAATGGCCATGTATGGGATACTGGTGGTTATCTTTAAGTTTGTCAAAGAAGATAAAGAAGATAAGTATGCCCCTGATATAATATTGCCAATTTCATTCAATGCGGAAAGACCCATTTCACTAAATTCGGTATCATCACTTATCTCCTGTTGCTGTAAATTTCCTAGAAGAATATTAACCAAATTCATGGAAGCAGCCTTGTCCATCATAAACATCATCATTCCGTCTATATCTCCACCTAGTGTAAATAGAATTCCGACAACTATTTTCTCGGCACCACCTACAAATTCAGAAAGCTCCTTAAACTCCAATAATTCTACCTTAGGCACATTCATAGATATCTTGGAATTAATCATTTGAGAAAGTGCTGTAGTTGCATTTCCGGCACCAATATTTCCGATTTCTCGGAGCACATCATATTGCATATTGTCAATTCTGTTTAAATCCAACTCTGACACCCTTCTACCTCCATAAGCTTACGAATGGTTATTCTTCCTTGCCAACTATCTCAGGAATATTCAAAATATTAATTAGATTATCACCCAGCTTACCAATTCCTGCACTATAAGTAGCCTTGCTGTCATTTTCATTATAATTCATCATATCCACATCGCCGTCATCAAGACTAATAACCTCGTTTACCTCATCCACAATCATACCCACTGGTGCCATAGATGGTTCAGGCTTAACAATAATAATTCTTGTGGTCGATGTAACTTCGCTCTCTTCAAGACCAAGTTTATTCTTAAGGCTCATTACCGGTATAATATCTCCTCTTCTATTAATGACTCCAATAAAATACGGTTGTGCCTTTGGTACTCTTGTAATACTCTGCATTATAATAATATTATCGATATATTTAATCTCAATACCATATAAATCCTCGCCCAGTCTTACATCAATATATTGCTTAGAACTAACCTCTGACATATCAATGCCTCCTTATTAATCACATTAGCAAGTTAGACTCGCTTAGATCAAAGTATTTACATCCAATATCAATGCTACCTCACCATTACCGAGTATAGTTGCTCCGCTTATAATCTTATGGTTCTTTATATACTTACCAATTGACTTGATTACGATTTCTTGCTGTCCTATAAGCTCATCTACAACAACTCCGGCAAGCCTCTCGCCTTTCTTAACAACAACCACAAGAAGCTGGTCTGCATCATCACCCTTTGTACAATCAAGAATCTCTCCTAAGCGAATAATAGGTATCACATCACCTCTAAGGTTAAGAACCTCTTTTCCACTGATCTTCTTAATATCGGTACTTTCAATATTCTCTACAGTCTGTATATTACCTAGAGGAAGTGCATATTTTTCATCTGTAATCTTAACCATTAATGACTGTATAATAGCAAGGGTAAGTGGAAGTCGTATAATGAAATTTGAACCTTGACCTAACACTGTTTTTGCTTCTATATCACCACCGAGAGTCTCGATTTTTGTCTTTACAACATCAAGACCTACTCCTCTGCCTGATACATCGGTGATAGTTTCTGAGGTTGAGAAGCTTGGCATGAACAGTATGTCAATAATATCCTTATCTGTCATTCTAGATGCCTGATCTTCTGTAATCGTACCTCTTTCTAAGGCTTTCCTCTTGATTACATCAACATTAATTCCTGCCCCGTCATCTCTGACTTCGATTACTACATTGTTACCATCCTGATATGCATCCAAATATATAGAACCTACCGGATCCTTGCCAAATCTTACTCTTTCATCAGTGCTTTCTAAACCATGATCTGCCGCATTACGTAGCAAATGCATTAAAGGATCACCGATTTCATCAATAACAGTACGATCAAGCTCTGTCTCTTCACCAGTCATATAAAGTTCCATCTGTTTATTTAGATTCTTCGATAAATCACGGATCATTCTTGGGAAACGATTAACTACGCTCTCTATAGGAACCATTCGAACCTTCATAACCGATTCATGAAGATTTGTTGTGACCCTCTCAAGATATTCAATCTGATCATAGAAAGCTATTTCAAGCTGATTATGTAAGGAGCTACTGGATGATACTAGACTGTTTTTAGCAATTATAAGCTCACTTACTAGATTCATTAATATATCAAGCTTTTCGATATCTACACGAACAGAACGATTTGCCACTGGTTTTGTTGTCTGTTTACTTACAGCTGCATTCCCTGCCTTTAAGGAGCCAGGATTAGAAGCAGCTTTATATGTATTTGATGGAGCCTCATCCTTCTTAATCTGGGTCAGATATGCATTTAGCTCGTTCTCTTCAAGACGTATATAGTCTGCAACAACTTCCTTAACCTCAGACACACTCATGACATGGTTTATCATTTGCTCAGGGGTTTCTTTTGTAATTACAAATGCAGAGTAATCAAAATCATATTTTTCATCTTCAAGATCTTGTGCACTCGGATAGAGCTTGATAATTTCTCCATGTTCCTCTATGGTTCTGTTCACCATGAAAGCCCTTGCACCCTTAAGTACACAATATTCCTGTATGTATATAGTTAATCCGACTACATTTAAATTTAACGAAATAGCTTTGGCTATTGCTTTTTTCTCATGCTCTTCTATCTTAAGTGATCTGAATTTATGCTTATCGTCTTTGTCGGAAGCAACCAAGATTTCACCTGCAAAGGATTCAGTCTCTTTGTTCTCTGAGTCTGAGCCGGCTTCTCCTAATCCCGAACTTAAGATTTTATTTAATGCATTGATCGTATCATCACAATTCTGATCACCTTCAGTACCATCGGCTTGTATATTAGCCAGATAAGCCTCTAACGCATCTAAACCTCTAAATACAACATCTACCAACTCTGATGATGCCTTCATCTTTCCATTACGGATCTCTGAAAATACATTCTCCATATCATGGGTAAGCTGTTGCATCTTTTTATAACCCATGGTTCCCGCCATTCCCTTTAAGGAATGAGCAGCACGGAATATTTCATTGATAGTAGCTTCATTTTCAGGTTCCTTCTCCAGAATAAGAATATGTTCATTCAAACTCTGCAGATGTTCCTTTGTCTCTTCAATAAAAATTTCAAGATATTGACTTACGTCCATTTAATGCACCCCCACATTCTTAATGATAGCTTCGGAAACCTCATGAAGCGATACTACTTTGTCTACCAGTCCTGTCATTCTAATGGATCTTGGCATACCATATACGATACTGGTTTTCCTATCCTGAGCTATCACATGAATATTTTTATTCTTACTTAATTCTGTTATTCCGGTCGTACCATCACTACCCATACCGGTAAGTACAACACAGGTGATTTCATCATAATCGGTGTCTTTAAGAGATTCATATAATATATCGGCACAGGGTAAAAGTCCATTACGTGGTGCTTCCCTAGAAACTCTTAATACATGATTTCCCTTTTCATCCTTTGTAATACGTAGTTGTCTGCCACCTTTTGCAATATATACCCATCCTTTTTTCAGGACATCCCCATCCTCTGCTTCCTTAACCTGAACCTGACAAAGTGAATTCAGTCTATCTGCAAGGGACTTTGTAAAGCCTTCAGGCATATGTTGTACAATAACAACGCCTGCATCAATATCCTTAGGAAGATTCGGTAAAATACTATGAAGTGCTTTTGGTCCACCTGTTGAACAGGCTAATGCTACCAGCTTGTTCTTTATCTTTCGACCTGCCACTTTAGGTCTCTTCTGTATCGGTGGCAACACTTCTTCATTAGCTTCCTTTTGCAATGAAGTAGTTATAATCTTTGGTGGCTCTGTGGATATAACTACTTGTTCTTCTGTCCAGTTAGATATAGTAGCTAGAGCAAGGCAATCGATAAGCCTATCAGTAAAGGCATTACTTCTTAAATCCTCAAAGCTTTCAGGCTTTGTAATAAAATCAAATGCACCAAGCTCAAGAGCACGTATCGTCTCTATGGCATCCTTAGTAGTAACAGCACTCACTACGATTACAGTAATCTTAATATTTTGCTTTTTGATTTGTGCTAAAACCTCTAGGCCGTCCATTCTGGGCATGTTAATATCCAATAGAACCGCATCAACCTTACCTGCATTCTCTTGGAGCATACTTAAGCCCGCTAGACCATTAATTGCAACTCCAATTACTTTAAATCTCTGGTCAGCTTCTATTATATCAGATATAACCCTTCTCATGAGTGCAGAGTCATCTATTATTAAAATATTTTTCTTACTCATCTGATATTTCCTTTCAAAGTGGGTCAAGTTGTCTTGTCATTTTTTCTCAGCCTTCGCTCTTGTTCAAATATGTATTTAATCAAATCTTCCCTATCTTTTGTCATGATATTATTAAATTCAGCGCGATTTTCATATGTTCCCGAGCGTTCTAGTATTCTTTGTGATGCAATTATATCTGCCATTATATCCAGCTTCTTTAATTTGCTCTTAATAACGAAGTCCAGCCTAATTCTTACTCTGTCACCTGATTTTAGCTGCTGTTCGGAGTTAAACCGACAGCCGCCTCCACTTAAATCCGTAATGGCAGCCCTAGACCATTCTTTATTTAATTCGCCTAATCTTTTTCTGATTGTAGTCTTTTCATCAGGAGATATAAGCTTTCCTGATAAAAGCTTTTCCTCAAGCTTTAGTTCCTCATCGGTTATAAGCCTATATTCTATCTCATGAACATACTCCAGCCGATAATATTGCCTTCTTTGAATCTTTACCGGCTCAGTGGTAACATTAACTACGGCAAGAATGTTTTTGCCTTCACGGTATGATTGAAGCATAGTACAGTCACATTGATACAATCCCTTTATGGTATAAAAATACAAACGATAATTTACCCACTTCTCCAGAAGAACGATCAAACCATTTTTTATCGGTGTAGCTATTATAATTTTATTATCATCACCAAAATCAACCATCTGACTTACATAGGTTTTAGATGATTTCATTAATTCTCTCTTTTGATCTAATTGCTTTATTTCAATTTTATCCCCTATACTAACTATATCCCTTAACACTACAACCTCCATCTGCCGCTAAAGCAGCAAGCAATTCTTTTCAACCTTCCCAGATTACTTTTTTATTCTGGATTTTAAAAGGTTGGAGAATAGCTGAGCTATACCCTTTTTCCCTAAAACGATATCGGGTTCGGCATCACACAATTGTCTTGCAAAGCTTGTAATAGTCTTTGAAAAACTAGAGTTTGGATAATCACATATTGCTGGTTTTTGTCTTATTACAGCTTTGGACACCGTATTATCAGTTGGTATTTGGCCCAAGTATTCCAATTTCAGCTTAAGAAATCTACTGACAACTATACTTAATTTTTCATAAATTTCCTCGCCATTCTCATCAGGTGTGACACGATTGGAAATAATTTTTATAACAGTATCATCCACAGAAAAATCCGATTTTCTATTAAGTGTCTTAAGTAAAGCATATGCATCGGTTATGGAGGTAGGCTCTGGAGTCGCAACTAAAAGAATCTCTGAGCTGGCAGCCACAAATTCTAACACAGAATCGGCTATTCCCGCACCCGTATCTATAATTACAATATCCGCAGTCTGATCAAGCTCTACTAATTTTCTTATAAGATATATGATCTGGTCCTTGGAAAGATTAGTTAACTCTTGTATACCCGAACCGCCTGATATAAACCCAATATTTTCTGGTCCCGGTGTAATTATATCTGAGAGATTCTTACCTCTAAACATCAGATCTGCTAGATTATATGTAGGACGTATTCCTAGCATTACCTCTATATTGGCCAAACCAAAATCAGCATCAATAATAACGACTCTTTTCCCAAGACGACTTAAAGCTATAGCTAGATTAACGGCTATACTGGATTTACCAACTCCGCCCTTTCCACTTGTAATCGTAATGACTCTTGAAATATGTCTAGGCTCAGAATGCTCTTTAACAATTTTTCTTAATTTCTCAGCTTGATCCATATTATTGCCCCCTTAGTAGTTGCTTAGCTATGCTCTGAGGATCAATTCTGTCAATATCGTCCGGTACATCCTGCCCAAATGTAGCATAGGAAAGGGGTGCATTAGTCAGCATTCTAATATTAAACAAATTACCTACACTACTAGTCTCATCAAGCTTTGTAAAAATCAGATTATAACCGACCATTTCTGAGTAAGCCTCTGTAATAGTCACTAAATCACGATATTTTGTCGTAGCACTAAGGACTAGATAAATCTCTCTTTCATTTTCGGGAATTGCATTCATTAAGTTTTCTATATCGTCTCTTTGTTCCTTATTTCTATGAGAGCGACCTGCAGTATCAACAAATACTACATCGAAATCAGAAAATTCTTTTCTCGATTGCTTCATTTCATCTATATTATATACTACCTTAAGTGGTATGCCAAGGATATTGGCATAAGTTCTAAGCTGTTCTACAGCGGCAATTCTATAGGTATCCGACGTAAGGAATGCTACTTTTGCCTTTTCTTCTACCTTGAATTTCGAAGCAATCTTGGCTATAGTAGTTGTCTTTCCTACACCCGTTGGTCCTATAAAAAATATGTATTTTGGGGTGTTACCCTTAAAATTTATGGATTTAGGTTGTCCAAGCTTAAGAACAATCTTTTGATAAATACTGGATAATATATTATCCATAGAAGAATCCTTCTTAAGAGTACCTTCGATTTCACTAATAATCTGATTGGCATATTTTTCATCAACCTCGTTTAATATTAGCTGATTATATATAAGCTGTATACAAGCTAGATTCTTGTTCGCTGTTTTTTCATTTTTCTTCCCGTCTTCCTTAATAATATCTTTATCCACTATCTGCTTTTCAAGAAGATTCTGAAGATTATTAAGCTTTTCTTCTATGGCTGAGGATTCCTTACTATATTCGGCCTCAGGTTGAGTCGAAGCAGCTGGCTCATCATATATTACGTCAGGAAAAGTCTGTTTCTTGGGCATTGCGGGCTTATCATTTTTATATGAAATATTATCATCAATAGCTGCCGTCACCTCAACAAGCGGCTTTCGAAATAGCTTGTAAAGACCTTTCGGTGAAATAGTCTTGATATTCATTACGATAGCATCCTTACCGAGCTCCTCCTTGGCAAGAATGATAGCTTCTGTTTCGGTATTTGCTTGAAACTTTTTGATAATCATTATACTGTCACCATCCCTACTGACTGTAATTCAACATTTGAATCAATCTCATTATATGATACCACGGTCAAATCTCTAAAGTAATCCTGTGTCAATCGTTTAAAGTACATTCTTACAATCGGAGAAGTAATAATAATCGGGTTTTTGCCTAATTCTTCAAGCTTCCCAATCTCAGTCTGAACCGATTCCATGATTTCTCTTGTGACTTCAGGATCAAGTGACAGATATGAGCCCTGTTCTGTCTGCTTAACAGAATCCATAATATTTTGTTCAACCTTAGGGTCTAAGGTCACCACACTAGTCATCTCACCATCAGGGAAGTATTTTTTGGATATTGCTCTCTTTAGATTCTGTCTGGTGTATTCAGTAAGCACATCAATATCTCTGGTGGAAGCAGCATAATCAGCTAAGGTTTCAAGTATGCTTACTAGATCTCTGATGGATATCTGCTCTCTCAGTAGATTCTGAAGAACCTTCTGTATCTCACCTATGCTAAGAAGCTTTGGAACCAGCTCCGTAACCAGTGTTTGGTTTGTCTCTTGAATATTGTTCACAAGATTTTGAACATCCTGTCTTGTAAGAAGCTCATTAATATGGTTTCTGATAACCTCTGTCAAATGGGTAGCTATAATGGAGGGAGGATCCACAACCGTATATCCTAAAGATTCTGCTCTTTCTCTTTGACTCTCTGTAATCCATATGGCCGGTAAGTTAAATGACGGCTCAAATGTAGGTATTCCTGTAATCTCCTCCTCGACATAGCCGGGATTCATAGCCATATAGTGATCAAATAGAATTTCTCCTTCGCTAACCTGTA
>CAZDWP010000059.1:0-9803 GCA_964508985.1 uncultured Herbinix sp.
GAAATAAAGGAAATTAATATCGTATAGATTATAATTGGCTTTGATAGGGGAATTGTAATCTTCGTAAATACCTTCCATTTGGAAGCCCCATCAATCCACGCCGCTTCATCTATAGCTTTCGGTATAGTATCAAAGAAGCCCTTAGCTATATAAAAGCCTAAGCCTGCTCCTCCTGAATAAACCAGTACCAAGGACAGAAGTGACTGTGTTATATTTAGTCCCTTCAAGATATAATAAACAGCTATCATAGACATAAATCCCGGGAACATTCCCAGTATTAAGGCCAGATTCATAAACGGTTTTCTCATTTTAAAGCGTAATCTTGATATAGAATATGATATCCCCAGCACATAAAAGGTCGATAGGATACATGAGAATATGGCTACAGTCAGGGTATTCATAAACCACTTTCCATAATAAAACTGCTTTGTATCGGTAAACAGCTTAACGTAATTGTCTATTGTAAAGGATTTAGGCCAAAAATATGGAATAAATGATCCTTTTTCCCCACGAAAGGAGGTCAAGACAACCCAGAATACTGGGAAAAGCCAAATTACCGAAAGTATTACTAAACCCAAATGAGCTTTTATAAAACCAATTATCTTTTTTATATTCATTCCTCTATGTTTAATCATTATTGAAAATCCTCCTCTCGCTTATATGATGAGGTCCGTCGATATGCAATCAATGAAAATACAGCTGACAATATGAATACAATAATGCCTATAGCCGAAGCATATGAATAATCCTTCATCGTACCAGTAGTCAGCTTATAAAGCCAGGTAACAAGCAAATCCGTCTTACCGGCCTGATAGTAATCCAAGCTTAATGGTCCACCGCCGGTTAAGAAATATATAACATTAAAGTTATTGATATTACCAATAAACTGTGTGATCAAATATGGTGTCGTTACAAAGAATACATAAGGCATTGTAATCTTTACAAAGATGACAAAGGGATTCGCTCCGTCAACCTTTGCTGCCTCGTATAGCTCTTTTGGTATATTCTGCAATATGCCCGTGGTTACCAGCATTGTATAGGGTATACCAACCCACAGATTTACAACAATTACTGAGGCTCTTGCCCAGGTAGGATCTGATAGAAAAGGAAGATAATCCTTTGCTCCTATAATACCCACGTCCCTCAAAAGCTGATTAATAGCTCCATCATTATTTAACATTACTCTTATAACTAGTAAAGACACGAACTGAGGAATCGCAATTGATATTACAAATATAGTTCTCCATAGCCCTTTAAATCTTGTGCCTTCACGATTAATTAGTAAAGCAAGTAATATACCTCCTATGTAATTTAAGAAGGTTGCCAGTACAGCCCATACTAATGTCCAACCAAGTACCGGCCAGAAGGTCTGTGCAATTTTTTGTCCGGATAACAATAGAGTTTTAAAATTACTTAAGCCAGCCCATGTAAATAAATTTCCGGGTGGTTGGTGAGCGTTATCAAAATTAGTAAATGCGATTAATATCATGAAAAACAAGGGTAGAACTGTAAAAAGTAAAATGCCAATTAGTGGTAATGACATTAATGTACGATATAATTTATTGTCAAAATAAGAAGCTACATCGTCGGCAAAGCTCGGTAGCTTTTTACCCTGCTGCTTAAGCCTTTGGGCTTCCATCGCAGCGTTTAAATTCCCCCGCCATACTGTAAAAAAAAGAATTGTAACTGATATAGCCACAACTCCCGCCAATAAAATGAGCATCGAATTATCGCCCTTTTGAACGACAAAAATACCAAGGGCTTCATCCATTACCATCCCCTGAGTCTTAGTTCCCAATTCTTTAAGTCCCGCTAGGGCCGATACTCCTTTAGTAATCATATAGTATACATACACAAACTCGCTTAGTAGAAACAGCAATCCCTTAATTATTTGTCCTCTGAAAAGGTTGGATGCACCTATGACCAGAAACGACAATTTTGTTAGGAAATCGCCCTTAAGAAATATCTTTCCTATAGATGCTCTTTCTTTACCTTTCCTTCCTTTTGTAATCGCTTCTTTCTCCTTCACACTACATCCCTCCGATTATCACAGTCCAAATCTATATATACATATAATACATATACCACCAGCGGAGATTGATTCCCCGCTGACGATATATAGGATTAATAAATCATACTACAGTAATTATATTTATCTCCTATTTAAGAAACAAGTTGAAATTGTGTCTAGTCTGCTACTAGTTAAGTGTTGATAAAATACTGTCAACGAATGCGTCAAGCTTCTCCTGCACGTTATCCTTTGTGATTGCTCCGCTTAACAATTCATTACCAAAGGCTTCTGCTGGAGACCAGTAATTGCCCATTTCAGGAATTGATGATTGTAGTGTTGAATATGAAGTCTGTAAGCTAAGAGCAGCTACTGCCGCGTTTTCAAGAACTGTAGGGTCAGATGCTAAATTAAGGTTTGTAGGAGCTATGCTTCTAACCTCGAAACGAAGCTTCTGATTTTCTTCATTTGCCAAGAATTCCGCCAGCTGCATAGCAGGGATAGGATGCTTGGTTTGTGAGTTAACACCTATTAATTTAAAGTCTGCAAAGTTACTCAGCTGCTTATCTTGACCGTTTAGGTTAATAGTAGGAAGCTTAGTTGCAGCATAATTATCACCAAGTGCTTCCTTGAAAGCTTCTGCATTCCATGTACCAGAGCTAGCTGCTCCTAATGTTCCTGCTGTAAATGCTGCCAATACATTACCCTGATCCTCATCAAGGAACTTTGGATTTTTCACCAAATCAATTAAATAATTAGCTACCGCCACACCATCAGCATTATTGAAGGTTACTGTATTAGGGTCCTTACCATCTGCTCCAAATAATACTGTGTCTCCTGCAAAGAAGAAGGATGAGATATACCAACCATTATTAATATCTACTGAGAAGTTACTTACACCTTCTCCAAGATCCTTAGCCATCATCTTTTCAAGTGAAAGAACTTCGTCCTCTGTGTATTTACTCTTGTCATAGTACATAAACCATGAATTTGGTGTAAAAGGATGAGCATATAACTGTCCATCTATTGTTGCTGCCATTATAGAAGCATCTGAGTTAGCTGCCTTAACAGCGTCTGCATTTAAAGTAATGGGATATAATATGCCTGCATTAACTAGATTTGCTGTTTGATCAGAAGCAAATGCAAATACATCTGCTGCAGCTGCAGCATCTTTAGTTAATTCTGTAGCGGCATCACCTTCTGATACTACACCGAAATCAAATGTGATATCGTATTCTGGATGAGCTGCTGCAAAGGAAGCTGTCATCTGAGAAAGCAATTCCTGCTCCTCCTGAGGTCCCCATACTTTAAGGGAAATCTTTTCTACCTCTGTTACATCTTTCTCGTCTTCTTTTACGTCGTCCTTTTTGTCATCATTCTTTTGATCATCGTCTTTTTTATCCTCCTGTTTTACAGGGTCTTTCTTAGTGTCTTCGTCTGTCTTCTTCCCACAGGCTGCTAAGCTTCCAACCATCATGGTTGCCAGCATTAGTAATGCAATAAGTTTTTTACTTTTCTTCATATTCCTCTACCTCTCTTTTATAATTTAGATTATTGGTTACTTTTTTATAAATTAATATGTTATTACATATTAATTCCATACTTGAACTGCATAATCTCTTATGGTTCTGTCACTGGAGAATTTCCCAGCATTGGCTGTATTAATAAAACATTTTTTTCTGAAGGATTCCTGGTCTTTATAATCCCTATTAATATCAAGCTTTGCATCACAGTAGGAGATAAAATCAAGTAGGATATAATAATGATCAGGTTTATGCCAACTGGCTCCGGTAAGTAGTGAGTCATATAGTTCCTTAAACATCCCTGTACCACCGTCATCAAATGTTCCATCAATTAAGCTGTCAAGCACTCTTCTGATTCTCGGGTTGTCCTCATATATCTCTACAGGATTATAAGTGTCCTTTATCTTCTCTATATCCTCCACTCTTGCGCCAAAGATATAATTGTTCTCCATCCCCGCTTGCTCTACGATTTCTACATTGGCTCCGTCATAGGTGCCCAGTGTAACCGCTCCGTTAAGCATGAACTTCATATTACCCGTTCCTGAGGCCTCTGTTCCAGCTGTAGAAATCTGCTCTGACACGTCTGCTGCCGGGGTAAGCTTTTCGGCATAGGATACATTATAGTTTGTAACAAATACCACCTGTAGCTTATCCTTTATCCCCTTGTCTGCGGCAATCATTTTAGCGATTTCATTGATGTATTTTATTATTCCCTTAGCCCTGTAATATCCCGGTGCTGCTTTTGCTCCAAATATGAATACCGTAGGAGTAAAGTCCTTTATCCTACCCTCCTTTATTCCATAGTAGATATCAAGAATTGAAAATGCATTCAGTAGCTGTCTTTTATATTCATGAAGTCTTTTTATCTGAATATCGAATATAAAATTAGGATCTATACTAGTTCCTTCATGCTTAAAGATATATTCTGCCAGCTGTTTTTTCTTGATCTGTTTTATGTCTGTATATTCCTTTATCACAGCCTTATCATCAGTGAATTTCTCCAGCTTCTTTATAGCACTTAAATCTGTAATCCATGAATTACCGATTTTATCTGTAATGAATCCAGCAAGCTCCATATTAGCAAGGGCAAGCCATCTTCTCTGAGTAATACCGTTAGTCTTGTTGTTAAACCGTTCGGGATATAGCTGATACCACTTGGCAAGGGCATCCTTCTTAAGAATTTCAGTATGAAGCATGGCTACTCCATTGGTGGAAAAGCATACAAATATAGCCATCCTAGCCATATGAACTGCTTTATCTTCAATAATAAGATACTTCTTCTGTTCCTCAGGGCTTACAATATCAAATGATTTAAGCTCAGCTATTAATGCCCTATTAATCATTACAATATATGAATAAACATTAGGTATTACCGATTTTATAAGGGATACATCCCACTTTTCTAATGCTTCTGCCATAATTGTGTGATTAGTATAAGCAAATACATCCTTAGCCATACGAAGGGCTTTATCAAAGGAAATACCCTCATTTTCCACCAGTAGTCTGATAAACTCAGGTATAGCAAGAACTGGATGAGTATCATTTAGCTGAAATACATACTCCTTAGCAAAATTACTAAAATCATTACCGTGCTTTTCCTTGTATTTTCTTAGTACATCCTGCAAGGATGCACTGGTAAAGAAGTATTCCTGCTTAATTCTTAACCTCTTGCCTTCCTTGGTATTGTCGTTAGGATAAAGAAGACTTGATATAGCTTCCGCTTCACTTCTGTTTTTATTAGCTTTATCATATTTTTGATTGTTAAACAGTTCAAAATCAAACGCCTTGCTAGGCTCTGCCTGCCACAGGCGAAGTGTATTTATAGTTTTACCACCATATCCTATTACCGGCATGTCGTAGGGAACTGCAAGTATAGATTGATTCTTAAATTCTATACGAACCGTATCTTCAGTCCTACATATTGACCATGGGTCTCCAAATCTCTGCCAATCATCGGGGAGCTCTTTCTGAAATCCATCCTCAAGCTCCTGCTTAAATAGCCCATATTTATAACGTATACCGTAACCGTTCAGGGTAATACCATGGGTTGCTGCAGAATCCAAGAAACAAGCTGCCAATCTTCCCAGTCCCCCGTTTCCAAGGGCTGCATCCTCAATATCCTCGAATATACGGATATCAATACCATTCTCGCTCATCAGCTCTACAAACTGATTCATCAAGCCCATATTATACAGATTACTGTATATCATCCTACCTACCAGGAACTCCATAGATAGGTAGCAAACCTTCTTATTCTCGGAGTACAATCCCCAATCCTTGCCTGTAGTTCTCATAGCCGCTTTACTCACAGCGTTATATAGCTCTATATCACTAGCTTCCTTGATAGACTTACCGTAATCCAAATCCAATATCAGATTCACATTCGTCTTAAATCCTTTATCCATTGTCGCCTCCAATATTTGATGATTGAGATATCGCTATACGTCCATATAGATATGACCATTCATATAGTGACTTTTCATCAATTAGTTTATACTGGCTTTTTAAGAGTCTCCATCTCCAGTTGTTTCCTATGGTTGCCGGATGATTTATTCTTGAATAGTTATCCAGCTTCAGAAAATCCTGCATCTGTATGATTACGACATCAGCATTACTTGCATAAAGAGCTCTTATAATAGCATCTGGCAATTTTTTAGCTGATTTGGTATTAAAGTATCTATATAAGAATTTCAGTTCTTTCCTCTTCATATTCCGTAAATACCCTACAAGAGTTTCGTTATCATGGGTACCTGTATATGCAACCATATTAGGATTCCTGTAATTATGCAGAAGAGAAGGATTATCTATATTTCCATCTAGCCCAAACTCAAGAACTTTCATTCCAGGAAATCCGGTTTTATCTATTAGCTCTACTACCTTCGGTGTCAGGACTCCCAAATCCTCGGCTATAATCTTCGCATTACCTATAGCATTCTTTATTACATCAGTCAGCTTCTTGCCAGGGCCCATCTTCCATTCACCCTCTACCGCTGTGGGACAATCGACTGGTATAGAGTAGTAATTAACAATACCTATAAAATGATCTATACGAATTACATCATAAAGCTTTGATGAGGTCTTCATCCTCTCTCTCCACCATGTGAATCCATCCTGTTCCATTACATCCCAAAGGTATAAAGGATTACCCCATCTTTGTCCATCTTCCGAGAAAACATCCGGAGGAACACCTGCCACATGGATGGGATTCTTTCTTTCATCCAGCTCAAACATTTCATGATGAGCCCAGACGTCGGAGCTATCCATTGCTACATATAAAGGAATATCACCGATTATACTTATTCCCTTACTATTGGTATATGCCTTAAGACTATTCCACTGCTCACTAAATTTAAACTGTACAAAAGTCCAAAACTCTATTTCTTCCTTAAGAAGGTCTCTATATTTTCTCATAGCAGTGGGCTTACGATTCTTTATATCATCATCCCACAAAGGCCACTCATTACTGCCAAAATAAGCCTTTACCGACATATATAGGCTATAATCTTCTAACCAATATTCGTTCTTATCACAGAAATCTTGGTAATCTCTACTATCCTTATGCCTACTTCTATTAAAGGCATATTTCAGTACCTTTATTCTGCTGTTATAAATCAAGCCGTAATCTATCTCATCCTCAGAGCTAAACCAATCAAAGGCTTCAATTTCTTCTATCTTTAACAGTCCTTCTTCAATAAGTAGGTCCAGATCAATAAAATATGGATTTCCAGCAAATGCTGAAAAGGATTGATAAGGACTATCACCATAGCTGGTAGGTCCTACGGGCAATACCTGCCAGTACCTGCATCCGATTCGTTGAAGGAAATCAACAAATTCAAAGCTTTCTTTTCCAAATGTACCAATACCGTAATTAGATGGTAAAGCACTTATAGGAAGTAATATTCCTGCGCCTCTGGCTAATCTATAACTTTTATTTTTTATGGTTTTTGTCATAATTCACTCTTTCTTAGATGTGATAAAGCAATCTTTATAGAACAAGATAAACAATGATTTAGTTTTCGGAAGTTTTCGAAACTATATACATAGAATAACATCTAGATATGAATTTGTCAATTGATTTTAGTAAATTTAAATATATTTTATAAGCTAGTACATAGTTTCATTGGTAATATTAATTGTTATATTAATAAATATGTGTTTATTCTTATATTATATTTTCTTATTGATTTTTGTTTTTTATTGCATTATAATATCAAATAAGCAATAGTTTTCGTAATTTTCGTAATATACGTAATAATTTACAAGTATACGGAAAGAGATATTGAATATAAGAAGAAGAAAGGTTATACTGTGAATATTGAAATTACATATAGGAGAGTAATCCATGGTAACGATTAAAGACATTGCAAATAGATTAGGTATAGCTGTCAGTACTGTATCCAAGGGCTTAAATAATGCCAGTGATATCAGTGAGGAAACCAGGCAGCTTGTTTTAGATACCGCAATAGAGATGGGTTACACCTCAAAAAAGCTAAAGGCATCTGGTTCCAGAAAGGTATGCATCTTCATTGAAAATATGGACTATGAGAATATCGAGCAATTTGGCTATGAGATTATTGTCGGATTTAAGCTCTCTGCTGCCAGAAGAAAATGGGATGTCTCTGTAATTCCTACGAATCTTAATCTTCAGACAACAGAAAAATACGATTCATATATGCTTAAGAATGGTTACAGTGGCGCATTTCTTCTTGGCTTTACCTTGCATGATGACTGGGTTAAGCAGCTAAATAAAACGACTGTTCCCACCGTATTACTAGATAACTATATTGAAAGAAATGTACATGTGGGTTATGTCGGGACAGATAGTTTTGAAGGTATAGATTCGGCTGTAAGTCATCTATATGATTTAGGACATAAAAAAATAGCCTTCCTTAATGGTGCTAAGAACTCTATGGTATCCGAGCAGCGCAGGCAGGCATTTGTAAACAGCATGATAAAGCAAAGGCTTATTCCAAAGGAAAAGCTTATTCAATATGGATATTATGTTCCGGACTGTGCTAAGGATTACGTTCCAGGCTTTTTAGAAAATGGTGCTACTGCTATCATGTGCGCCAGTGTTCTTATTGCCACCAGTGTTATAGCAGAGGTATTAAAGCATGGACTACAAGTTCCTGAAGATATCAGCGTTATCGGTTTTGATGATCTGCCGATTGCATCGCAGCTATCTCCCTCATTAACAACAATCAGGCAGGACCGTACTGACCTTGGTAAAAGCGCTTTCTTATTACTTGATGGATTGGTACATGGTATATCCACGAGTAAGCTTTTGCTACGGGCAAAATACATTACAAGGGAATCTACTGGTCCAAGGAAGGCATAGGACCTCTTATTGATATCTAGCCTTATCTTCTAAATAAGGTTCATACATCATTAAGGCGTGGTTTTCAGTAACATATTCATCTGCAATTTCTTTTCCTTCCATGTCGAAGATTTTTCGATAGATTTTATTATGACGGCTATATTTACCAAACAGCTCTCTTTTCATATAATGTTCTTTCTCATATACCTTGTAGGTTTCAATCAACTTTACGTTTGTCCTCCAGCAACCATAGAGCATTGAATCATCCAACCATATTTTTAATTGTACAGGTGTTTTTGTATCGTTGCGAATCATTAGGTCTCTATAATTATAAACACAGGTCGCTCCACTTCCAAAGGGTAGTATTCTATTGCTATCAGGAAAAACATCATAACTATGTCGATAGCGTTCTATAACAGTAAGAGGAGTATGTATTGTCATCCAATAGATAAGATTAGAAAGCTGACATAGACCCCCGCCAATTCCTTCTTTAACAGTACCATTAAACAAAATCATACCTTCTTTATACCCTTTTCTTTTTGTTGGTTTACCTATAAGCTTCCAATAGGAAAAGGTCTCTCCTGGCTTAACTATAACTTCATTTACTTTATTTACAGCTATTTTCAAATTCTCTATCTTATTATGTTGGAGATACATATCTACATCCTTCAATTGACGTAATAATGGTGTACTATGACGAAAATAAGTATATCGATATGGTATAGAATCTCTTGTTGTTGCAAACTTAATATCTCCAAAAATCCAATACAATCTTCTTTTAGATCTATAAAAGAATTTTCCAAGTAAAATTCGGATTTTAGTTCTCCTTTTAGGTTTTATGCTAGCATATTCCATTCTTTCCCCATCCTTCTTTATGAAATGGCTCTGGAGTGTTTGGAAACATATTGTTATGCGTAGTATCATAAAAAATTTTCTTTTACATATTCTGATAGCA
>CAZDWP010000060.1:0-9655 GCA_964508985.1 uncultured Herbinix sp.
ATAATTATATAATGCTTTTTGCCAGTTTCTCTTCTGCGATTTATTTTCTTTATAATCTTCACTTCATCATAATCATAACGCTCAGCTATAAGAATTTCCTCTGCACCATTGGCTATACCGCACCATAGAGCAATATGTCCCGCATGTCTTCCCATAACCTCTATGATACTGCATCTCTCATGAGAAGTAGATGTATCTCTAACTCTATCGATTGTTTCAACTGCAGTATTTACAGCAGTATCGAAGCCTATAGTATAATCTGTACAGCTTATATCAAGGTCAATCGTCCCAGGAACTCCTACAGTATTGATACCTCTTTTTGATATTGCATCGGCTCCACGAAAAGATCCGTCACCACCAATTACTACAAGCCCGTCTATTCCATGCTTTCTACATATCTCAGCGGCTTTGTCCTGATTCTCCGGTATTACAAACTCTGGGCAACGAGCTGTATATAAAATAGTACCCCCACGCTGAATAATATCGGATACACTCTTTGACTTCATTTCAAATATATCCTCTTCTAATAGGCCCAAAAAGCCCCTCCGGATTCCTTTGACCTTGACTCCGGCTAAAAGAGCCGTTCTTACAACTGAACGTATTGCAGCGTTCATACCAGGTGCGTCTCCTCCGCTTGTAAGGACACCTATTGTCTTAACTTTACTTTCCATTACATTATGACCTCCACGTCTTTTAAGCTAAATAGTATTCTAATTCATTTTTGGTGCTGATGCAAGACACTTTTCGACAATAACAATATTATCTTCTGAATAAATCTGTCTAAGCTTTAATAGAAGCTCCTTACCTGCCTTTACATCCCTGCTTTTTGGTAGCCGTTTGATGATTTTCTCACTCTTACAGTATATAATGACCGAATCTTTTCCGTCATATCCTTCAAGCATATTATATAATTCTTGCTTAGCATTTTGAAACTGCTGAAAATCCTCGAATCTGACCCAAAGTTCCTTAGGAATTGCTTCAAAGGGTATGATTTCTTGACAAATAAGCTTAGCATCCTTATCCTCTTCTATAGTTGCTCTGCCACGGATAAACACCTTATCATCTAGCTCCAGCATATGTTTGTATTTTTCAAAATCCCTAGGAAAAATTATAACCTCTATGGTTCCAAACATATCCTCAAGCATTATAAATGCCATTAAGCTATTTGTTCGTGTTGTCTTAACAGTTTTTGATGTAATCATACCGCCTATGGTATAAACACTTCCATCCTCCACCTTAGGCTTGTCTGTCTCCTCATCAATAATAAAATCATATGAAAAGCCTGTTACATTTTTATTCATAGTATCCATATAGTCATCAAGGGGATGCCCGCTTACATATATTCCAAGCACCTCTTTTTCAAAGGCCAACATCTCTTCCTTACTATATTCCGTCACATCGGGAAGATTAATTTCATATTCCTTTCTGTCATCTTCCCCTGCAAAGTCAAACAGGTTCATCTGGCCGGTTAAGCTTTTTTTCTTTTCTTCGGCAATATGCTCCAGTATCTGTATATAGCTCATCATCAGCTGGCGTCTGTTGTCATGGATATTAGAAAATACTCCTGCCTTAATAAAGCTCTCAATAGTCCTTTTGTTAACCTCTTTCCCTGATAGACGGTTAGCAAAATCCCTTAGGCTTGTATATGGTCCGTTAGCTGCACGTTCCATCACAAGCGCCTCTATTACAGGCCTGCCTATTCCCTTAATTGCTGATAGAGCATACCTGATTGAACCCTTATATACCGTAAAAACGGCATCTCCCTCGTTGATATCCGGGGGTAGGATTGTAATATCCATCTGACGACAATTATAGATATATTGTGCCACCTTACCAGGATTATCTATTACCGATGTCATCAAAGCCGCCATAAATTCTACAGGATAGTAATACTTCAGATAGGCTGTCTGATAAGAAATAACCGCATAGGCTGCGGCATGGGATTTGTTAAATGCATACTTAGCAAAATCCAGCATTTCATCATAAATATGATTTGCAACTTTCTCTGGAATTCCGTTTTTAATACATCCAGGGATACCTTCCTCCTCATTTCCATAGGTAAAGGTCTGCCTTTCCCTTATCATTACGTCTTCTTTCTTCTTTGACATGGCTCTTCTAACCAAATCACTTCGTCCATAGCTATATCCGGCTAGGTCTCTGACTATCTGCATTACCTGTTCTTGATATACAATACAGCCATATGTAGGTGCAAGAATGTGCTCAAGCTGAGGGCATTCATAGGTTACCTTTCCGGCTTCATTCTTACCCTTGATATATTTAGGAATAAAATCCATGGGGCCAGGCCTATATAAGGCAATACCGGCTATTACATCTTCTAGGCACTTAGGCTTTAATTCCTTCATAAAGCTCTTCATACCGCTGCTTTCTAGCTGGAAGATGCCTTCGGTTTTACCCGAGCCAATTAACTCATATACCTTATCATCATTAAAATCTATCGCTTCTATGTCTAGTATATTCTCTCTATGGTTGTTTTTATTAACTAGGGCTACTGCATTCTGAATTACTGTAAGTGTCCGTAGTCCTAAAAAGTCCATTTTTAATAGTCCCAGCTCCTCCAAGGTTACCATTGTAAACTGGGTAGTAACTGAATCATCAGATGAACGGGATAAGGGAACATATTCAACTATGCTGTTCTTACCGATAACTACACCTGCGGCATGCATGGATGAATGTCTAGGAAGGCCCTCAAGTCTTTTTGACATATCAATAAGCCTTTTAACCTCATCATCACCCTCATAGATTTTACGTAGCTCCGGATTAGTCTTTAATGCTTTTTCGATGGTAATTCCGATTTCTGTGGGAATCATTTTTGCTACGGTATCTACCTGTGAATATGGTAAATCTAAGGCTCTTCCCACATCTCTGATTACAGCACGGGCAGCCATGGTACCAAAGGTAATTATCTGTACCACCTTATCCTTGCCGTATTTCTCTGTAACATAATCGATAACCTCCTGCCTTCTTTCAAAGCAAAAATCAATATCGATATCAGGCATAGTAATTCTTTCAGGATTTAAGAATCTTTCAAAAAGTAGATTATACTTTATAGGGTCTATATCTGTTATCCTCAGAGAGTATGAAACTATGGATCCCGCGGCACTTCCCCTGCCTGGGCCTACCATAATACCATTATCTCTGGAGTATTTAATGAAATCCCAGACGATAAGGAAATAATCTGAAAAGCCCATATCACTAATGGTTTTTAACTCATATTCCATACGCTCCCAAAGCTCTGGAGTTACCTCACCATATCTTTCCTTCATGCCTTCTCTACAAAGAATATTAAGGTATTCGTATGAGCTATAGGGCTCAGGTACGGGATAGGCAGGTAATTTATATTCACCAAATGTTATGGTTACATTACAACGCTTCGCAATTTCATATGTGTTTTCCACTGCTTCCTTAGCATAGGGAAAAATATCCAGCATCTCCTCTGGTGATTTGAGATAATATTGACCTCCCTCATATCGCATACGATTTTCATCAGATACCTTCTTCTGTGTCTGAATGCAAAGCAATATATCGTGGGGATCCGCATCCTCTTCATAGGTATAATGAACATCATTGGTTGCAACAAGCTTTATCCCGGTTTCATTTGACATCCGAATTAAGCCCTGATTAACAGTCTTTTGCTCAGGAATACCATGATCCTGAAGCTCTAGAAAGAAGTTACCTTGACCGAATATCTCCTCATAATCTATAGCAGCCTTCTTTGCTTCCTCATAAAAGCCTCTTCTAATATTTGCTGCAACCTCACCTCCGAGGCATGCACTTAAGGCAATTATTCCCTCACTATGTTGGCGCAGGACCTCTTTATCAATTCTAGGCTTATAGTAAAAGCCCTCTAGGAATCCCTTAGAGACAATCTTCATAAGGTTTTGATATCCTATATTATTCTCCGCCAGCAGAACCAGATGATAATAACGATCCTCCGAGGCTCCAGCTTCTCTATCAAACCTGGAATTTGGTGCAACATATACCTCACAGCCAATAATAGGCTTTACATCCTCGGATATGCAGGCCTTATAGAAATCAATAACTCCATACATGACTCCATGATCGGTAATAGCAAGGCTATCCATGCCAAGCTCCTTGGCACGAAGAACCAGCTCCCTTATTTTGCCTGAACCATCAAGAAGGCTGTATTCAGTATGAAGATGTAAATGGGTATAATTCATAGCTTTCCTCCTTGTGGGTATATTTCATGTACAAGCCAGCCTACTTGCAGGCCGATTTCCTATTGAACAAAATGATTTTATATAGATTCTCTTAGGTTACCAGTCCTTTGAAGGTCTCTCTGGATCAATTATTTCTTCTAGGTTAAATAAATCCTGCAAGCGTTCAGGAAATTCAAGCATAGCCTGTCCATCCAGAGGTCTTCTTGTCATTCTTACATAATCGTCCTTTAAATGCATCCATGGCTTAGAATCCACACCATGATAATAATTAAAACCAGCTTCCTTAAGGAATTTGTATTTATCACTGCTGTAATGCCCCATAGTGCTTTCAATATCTGTACCATAAGGGAAAATAAGAATATCTGTATCACCTACTAAAGATCCCACCTCTTCTTGCCAGCGAATAGTATCTTTCTTTATAAAATCAAATGATTTTTCCCTCATATCCCTGTGGTTATAGCTATGGGATGCAAATTCCCAACCGCCTTCCTTAAGTACTCTTGCTACTTCCTTAACAGTTTCCTTGTCCTCTTCATAGGTGGGTGATGTGGGCTCATCGGTTCTATAACCGAGAGCTCCCTCATATCCAGTAAGAGCTAGGATACCCTTGGCTCCCTTATATGAGAAGTCTGGATGCTCTTCAACAAAAGCATCAAGTATGGGCACTATATCAAAAGCACCCCTTACAAGGCTTCCGTCATCTAATATCATCTCACAGGTAGGCTTACCATCCTCACCAATAACTATCCTAGAAGCAAAGCCATCCCCATCCATATAATCATAATAGTTTACATCATCCTGAGACAATACAAAGGGTTTTTTTCCTGCTGGAAGATATATCTCGCCAGCTACAAATTTTGTTTTGCCATTCTCATCAGTGACCTGCTTAGCAAGGTCATGGACACTTACAAGTACATATCCGTCCTTATACATACTTTGCATCATTTTCTCAAATTCATATGTTGTGGTCATGTACATATTATAACCCTTTGCGTCATAATCACCGTCAAAGGCCTTGTTATTATCGGCTACCAGCGAATGAAAGAATATATGGTTAAACTGCATAACAGATGTATATGAGCCTCCATATAATACTAATGAGTCCTTTTCAGCCTGCAAATCATTAATTGCTGACAATAAAGCGGGATAAAGCTCATAACCGCCTTCATTACCCTTATAGGTTTTAATTTTATCGATTGCTTTATCATAATCGTAGCTTAATTTAAGCATATTTGCCTCTTTAATCAAGTCTTCTCTTTCGGTAATCTCCTGTAGTAGTCTTTCCTGTTCCTTAAGAGCTTCTTGCTCTGCAGGAGTCAGCTTTTCTTCTTCCTTATCGTCCTTATCCTTTTCGTCTATATTATCTTTATTATCCTGACTATTATCAACTATTTTATCTGGATTATTAGCATCCTTCTTATTCTTAGAGATAATATAATATGAACCCGCTATTATTATAAGCAGTAACAATTCTAGTAAAAGGATAACACCAAGTCTTTTAGCTGATTTCTTTTTTCTTCTTCTTGACCTATTTCTTTCCGCCATAGGAACACCTCTCTCTATGCTATATTATTACAGCTCTGTATAAAAAGAAGCGCCATAAAGATATCCGGTATATGGTCTCTTTGTGGCTGCTTCTAAGTTCCCTTATTATTTACTGCTTAGATACTTCTCGATATTATCAATTGCCTCTTTCTCGTCCGTACCTTCTGCAGTTACAAAGACCTTCTCTCCTGACGCGAGACCTAAGCTCATCATACCCATTATGCTTTTAGCATTAATTTTTTTCTCTTCACTTTCCACATAGATTCTGCACTCATATTGACTTGCTACCTGAACAAGCAATGCAACCGGTCTAGCTTCTAACCCATTAGGAATGTTAATTTCTATTTCTTTTCTTATCATTTATGCTTTCCTCCTTATGCTCCCGAAAATATTCAGCAAGCGTACTTAATTTCCGTAATCTATGATTAACACCGGATTTACCGATTGGTGGTAGCAACATTGTCCCTAATTCGTTCAATGAAGCTTCAGGATGCTCTACCCTGAGCTTTGCTATATCACGAAGTCCTTCATTCAGATTACCGAAGCCTACATAATCTCTTATATATATGATATCCTCAATCTGTTTTGATGCAGCCTCAACGGTTTTGTTGATATTAGCCGCCTCACAATTGACCTGCCTATTCACTTGGTTGCGCATTTCCTTTAATATACGCACATTCTCAAGATCCATAAGCGATACATGGGCTTCCATGACATTAAGTAAATCTACGATCCCTGAACCTTCTTTTATATATACTACATGATATTTTTTTCTCAGAATAATCTTTGCATCTATGGAAAATGCAC
The DNA here is from genome assembly GCA_964508985.1 of uncultured Herbinix sp. Taxonomy (GTDB): domain Bacteria; phylum Bacillota; class Clostridia; order Lachnospirales; family Lachnospiraceae; genus Mobilitalea. Next base: position 6,552 of record CAZDWP010000060.1, read on the forward strand.
ATATAACCTCTTGAAGTCTCTCAGCCTTTAAAGGATCATCTGTAACAAATTCCAAATGATATGCCTTTTTGGGATTGCTCATCGATCCGCAGATAAGAAATGCACCGCGAATAAATGCTCTCTTGCAGCAGGTATTCTGTAGTACCATTTGACCGGGGTTACCGATTCTACCATCTGACGTATAGCAGATACCCTGCTTTGTAGCCTTCATAATTTTTCTAGCTATATCTTGATTCTTTATTATTAGTATATATGTTTTATTGTCCTTAATACTTGGATTTCTTTTAATCGAAATATCAATACTTATATTAAATGTTTTCTTAATTAAAGTAAAGTACTTTCTTGCAACTAGCGGATTTTCTGTTTGAAGCTTTAAGTACATATAAGAATTCTTGAGTATTAATTGTCCGCCATAAGTCAGGATAGCAGCCAGCTCAGCAATTCTGCAATGCCTTGCATCATTAATTTGTAAGGAAAGCTCTTCCTTAACATTCTTTGAAAATGACATTTCTCATCAGCACCTTCAATATATTCTAATCCTTTTCTATGTCTCTATGCTCGGTCTTGATTCCATAACCTAATCCCGCAAGTCTCTTGGCAAGCTCATTTGTAAGGGTAACAGATCGGTGTTTACCTCCTGTGCAGCCAATGCTTATTACAAGCTGGTTCTTTCCCTCTGAAATGTAATGAGGAATCAGGAATGTAAGCATGTCCTCTAATTTATCTAGGAATTGCCCAGCAGCATCTGAATCCATAACGAACTTATTTACCTTAGAATCCATTCCTGTCTTTTCCTTTAGCTCAGATATATAATAGGGATTGCGCAAAAATCGAACATCAAATACTAAGTCCGAATCTACTGGTATCCCATACTTAAACCCAAAGGATAGAATCATTACCATAAAATTATTAAAATTTTTATCATCTACATAAATTGTGTCAATCTGAGTCTTTAACTCACGAATAAGCAAATGACTTGTATCTATTATAATATCTGCTTTCTTACGAAGAAAGTCAAGTTTCTCTCGCTCTAGCTCAATGCCCTTATCCACTCTTCCCGATTGTGAAAGCGGATGAATCCTTCTAGTCTCCTTATAACGCTTTACCAACACCTCAGGAGAGCAATCCAAGAATAATATTTCATATTTGAATCCAAAACTTCTCATGTCCTTAAGGACTGCATCAAGCTCATCTAAGGATTGTCCGCTCCTAATATCTAGGCCCAATGCCACCTTATCATTATTTCCCTGCATAATAAGCTTCACAAACTTTTTAACTAATTTTATAGGCAGGTTGTCCACACAGAAAAAACCTGCATCCTCAAGCATCTTTAGAACGGAACTTTTCCCCGCTCCTGACATACCGGTCACAATAACGAATCTCATTTAAACCCCGGCCTTTCTATAGTCCGTATCAAAGGTTCCCAAAAACTTCACCTCAGGCTCAAGTATCACTCCGTACTTCTCATTAACTATCCGAATGACCTCCTTGATTAAGGTCATAAAATCCTTGGCTGTGGCATTTTCCTTATTAACTAAAAAACCGCAATGCTTTTCAGATACGGCAGCACCACCTATTTGATATCCCTTTAAGCCCGAATCGCAGATAAGCTTACCTGCAAAGTAACCATCCGGACGCTTAAATGTGCTTCCCGCACTATGCATATCCAGAGGCTGTTTCTCTTGTCTTAGAGAATTGAGCTCATGAATTCTATCTAATATCTCTTGCTTATCACCTTTACCAAACTTCATGGTGGCCTCTAGCAAGCATAAATCCTTCTTCTGTAGAATACTGCTTCTATATCCAAGCAAAAGAGCATCATTATCTAATGTTTGTATTTCACCTTCCCTATCTATAATCGTGGCAGATAGGAGAACCTGCTTGATTTCTCCGCCATAAGCTCCGGCGTTCATAGTTACTGCTCCCCCAAGTGTTCCGGGAATACCAGCTCCAAATTCAAACCCTGTTAATTCATATCTAGCAATAACATTAGAAAGCTTTGACATAAGCACTCCGGCCTGGGCTCGTACAATACCATCCTCAGAGATTTCAATATCCGAGAACCCGCCTGATAACTTTACTATTAAGCCCTGATAGCCTAGGTCAGATACCAAAAGATTACTTCCATTTCCCATAATATAAAAAGGCATATTGTGGCTCTTGCATAACAAAACCACTCGTTTTATCTCATCTATGGAATATGGCAATACCATGTAATCTGCATCTCCACCGATTTGAAGGGATGTATGTTTAGACATAGATTCCTTTTGTTTAATCTGCTTTTCTAGAAATATCTTTTTCAATTCATTCAAGAATAAATCCAAGTCCTTCAAAAGCTACCTCCATATACTATAATACAATACTTCTAAATTCTATTCAACTATCTGAATCTCATGCCAGGATAAGTCTTGCACATCCATAAATTCCAGCATCATTTCCAAGAGTGGCTATTAGGAATGGCTTATCCTTAAGTGCATTCATTACATTTGGTTGGTAGTGCTTCTTAATATGAGAAGTCAAAATCTCACCAGCCTTAGAGACGCCACCACCTATGACAAATGCCTCGGGATCCACCACTTGCGCGACACTTGCAAGGGCAATACCAAGATACCTACATGCCTCATCGACTATCTCTAAGGCCAACTCATCGCCCTTCCTCGCATAGGCAAAAACCATCTTAGCACTTATATCATCTAGATCTGAAAGTAAGGAACCCTTAGGATTTCTTTGTAATGCCTGTCTTGCCAATCTTACAATACCTGTGGCAGAGGCATATTGCTCAAGACACCCATGCTTTCCGCAGCCACAGGTATCTTCTTCATTATAATTTACTGGAATATGTCCTATTTCTCCTCCTGCACCGACACTTCCCGCAACTATTTTCCCATTATAAATAACTCCTCCGCCGACTCCCGTTCCCAAGGTTACAAGCACCATATTCTCGAAGCCCTTGCCATTTCCCTTCCATTGTTCACCAAGTGCAGCAACATTAGCATCATTACCTGCTTTAACCTTAAGTCCGATCATACTAGACATTTCCTCTTCTATGTTAAAGCCTCCAAGACCTATATTAGGCAGCTCTAAAACATCTCCCTTGTCATTAA
>CAZDWP010000061.1:0-9651 GCA_964508985.1 uncultured Herbinix sp.
GTGATAGAGCAAATAATTATATCCTTTGACCATAAAACCGCCAGATACATAATGGAATACGAATCAGAGCTTGCCGATGAAATCGTACAGACAGAGGATGGAATAACATTCATAAGAAACACTGCCGTGACAGACGAGCTGATCCGGTGGATTCTTCAGTTTGGGCATGGAGCTAAGGTTCTAAATCCCAGCCATTTAAAGGATAAGATAAAACATGAGCTGGAAAGCAGCCTTAAGTTATATGTATAAGGCATATAATAAAAAAGTATAATTTCTATTGACATTTTATACCTGTGTGTATATAATTATACAAAATATGTTATATTTATATGTTCACCATAAACCATTGAGTAAGAATAGTAGATATTATGATTTATTTACAGAGAGCCACATCCGGTGAAATTGCGGCAATAAATGTGATATCGAATGGACTTACGAGGGCAGGAAGAAAATCAGATGCAATCTGATGAGTAATGCCTGACGGAATCTCCATCCGTTATGAAGGGAGCATGTATGTCTGTACATGGAATAAGCGGGTGCATATGCACCAAACCGGGTGGTACCGCAGAAGCAATCTAAGCTTTTGTCCCAGTAAATACTGAGACAAGAGCTTTTTTTATATCCAAAAACAAAAAATGAAAGGAGTTTTATTATGGCTAAAAAAATACCACACAGATTATATCTAACAGAGGAGCAGATGCCAAAGCAATGGTATAATCTTAGGGCTGATATGAATATAAAGCCCGACCCTCTACTGAATCCAGGCACACTTAAGCCCGTCCATGTCGAAGAACTCTATCCAGTCTTTTGTGAAGCCCTGGCTGCACAAGAATTGGATAACACCACCAGGTATATTGATATACCTGAGGAAATACAGGAGTTTTATAAGATGTATCGCCCATCACCTCTGATTCGTGCATACAATCTGGAAAAGGCTCTAAAAACCCCCGCCAAAATCTACTATAAATTTGAGGGGAATAACACCTCTGGCAGCCACAAATTAAATTCAGCGATTGCCCAGGCATATTATGCTAAGGAGCAAGGTCTTGCAGGTCTTACAACTGAGACCGGAGCAGGACAATGGGGAACAGCGCTTGCAGAAGCCTGTGCATTTTATAATCTTGACCTAACCGTCTATATGGTTAAGGTATCCTATGAGCAGAAGCCCTTTCGAAAGACTGTTATGGAGACTTTTGATGCCAAAGTCATTCCAAGCCCAAGCAATACCACAAGAGTTGGTACTGTCATACTCAAAGACAACCCCAATACTGGTGGCAGCTTAGGCTGTGCTATATCAGAGGCAATAGAAAAAGCTACTTCAACTCCAGGGTATCGATATGTGCTTGGTTCCGTTCTTAACCAGGTGGTTTTGCATCAATCTATTATCGGTCTGGAATCAAAAATAGCTATGGAAATGCTGGATGAATATCCCGATGTGGTTATAGGCTGTGCAGGTGGAGGCTCCAATCTCGGAGGCCTTATAGCACCGTTTATGCAGGATAAATTGACTGGAAAAGCCTCACCTAGAATTGTAGCGGTTGAACCGGCCTCTTGCCCCTCTCTTACCAGAGGACGATATGCATATGATTTCTGTGATACAGGTAAGGTTACACCCCTGGCTAAAATGTATACACTTGGAAGCAGCTTTATACCCTCCGCAAATCATGCGGGCGGACTTCGTTACCATGGTATGTCACCTATATTATCAAGACTGTATCATGACGGATATATGGAGGCTGTATCTGTGGAGCAAACCAAGGTGTTTGAAGCCGCGGTGTTATTTGCTAAGCAGGAAACCATTCTTCCCGCTCCAGAATCCGCTCATGCTATACGTTCAGCTATAGACGAGGCATTAATATGTCGCGAAACGGGTGAGGCCAAAACCATCTTATTCGGTCTCACGGGTACAGGATATTTTGATATGACAGCATATAATTCATATCTTACTAACAGCATGCAGGATTATATTCCAAGTGATGAGGACTTGCAAAAAGGCTTCGACCAGCTTCCCAAAATAGATCTTTCATAAAGGAATAAATGTATTATTTTTATATATAATTCCATTGATACAACGGGTATTGTGATGCATCTTCAAGAAACAGCATCATAATGCCTGTTTTGTCAGTTTTATTGGGTTTGTTTTACAATACCTTTACTATTATTAACATTTACTGATTTTGCTTATTTTCTTATGTACAAGCATGTGTTATAATGTTACCTAGTGCAATTTTCTAAGTTCTAAAGATGGAGGTACTTCTATGAATGAACGGGCTATCCATGATATTTTTGAAGAAAAGTTCAATGAATTGATAAGATATGCTAAAAGAAAAAAAGGAATAATTGAGGCCGAAATGGTCAACACCTTAATTAACGAATTAAATCTTGACAACAAGCAAATCGATAAGGTGTATGAGAGGCTTGAGGCTTATAATATTGTTGTATTAAGCTCTCCAGATGATGAAAACGAACAAAAGGATAAGCTATTAGATATTGATGAAGAGGCCGATGAGACTTCTTCCCAAGAGAATGTTAGTGTATCGTCCTCCACCTTCATTTCGGATGATCCTGTTCACTTATATTTGAAAGAGATTGGTAACTACCCCCTGTTAACAATGGAGGAAGAGGTAGAGCTTGCCAAAAAAATTGAAGTGGGTGACGAAACTGCTAAGCAATTACTGGCAGAATCAAACCTCCGTCTCGTTGTCAGCATCGCGAAGAGATATGTTGGAAGAGGCCTTTCCTTTCTAGACCTTATTCAGGAGGGTAACTTAGGGCTGATTAAGGCCGTAGATAAATTTGATTATTCCAAGGGCTTCAAGTTCAGTACATATGCCACCTGGTGGATTAGGCAGGCTATTACAAGGTCAATAGCCGACCAAAGTCGTACTATACGTATTCCTGTCCATATGTCTGAAATAATTAATAAAACCTATAGAGTCTCCAGAACCTTGCTTCAAGAACTAGGAAGAGAGCCAACTGAGCAAGAGTTGGCAGATGCTTTGGATATGACTGTAGAAAAGGTTCGTGAGGTTTTAAAGATATCTTCTGACCCCATCTCCCTTGACATTCCCATCGGAGAAGAGGAAGACAGCCATCTCGGTGATTTTATTCAGGATGAGAACATTTTAGGCCCAGAGGAATCAGCTTCATATTCAATACTTCGAGACCAGATTTCCATGCTTCTTGACACCTTGACAGAGAGGGAACAAAAGGTATTGGTACTACGTTTTGGCTTAACAGATGGTAGAACCAGAACCTTAGAAGAGGTAGGCAAAGAATTTAATGTTACAAGAGAGAGAATCCGTCAGATTGAGGCGAAGGCTCTTAGAAAGCTAAGACATCCTAGTCGATCTAAGCATCTAAAGGGCTTTGAAGTCTTTTGATCTTGATCATAATTATTTAATAGAAGGGGCTACTCATATGAAGAGGATCATTTTTATGGTATTTCGAAACTTACTAATATTGCCCTATTGGTTGATAAGAATATTTCAGCTTTGCAATATAGAAAAATACGATTCACATACCAGATATGCGTTTTTGCATAAAATTATTCCCATTATAATACGACGTGGTAGAATTAAAATACATGTAACTGGCCTTGATAATCTGCCCTCAGAAAACGGATATGTAATGTTTCCAAACCATCAAGGGCTATTTGATGCTTTAGCCATCATAGAGACCCATGAAAGACCCTTGGTTACAGTTATGAAAAAGGAGATTAAAAACACCTTTATTTTAAAGCAGGTAATTACCATGCTACAGGCTGAGATTATTGACCGGAATGATATCAGGCAATCCATGAAGGTTATTATGAATATGACCCGTCGCGTAAAAGAGGGGGAGAATTTTATAATATTTGCAGAAGGAACGAGATCCAGACAAGGTAACTCCTTGCTTGAATTTAAGGGCGGTAGCTTTAAAAGTGCCATGAATGCCAAAAGTCCCGTAGTTCCTATAGCACTAATTGATTCTTACAAAGCCTTTGATACCGGTTCAATACGTAAGCTAACTGTTCAGGTACATTATTTAAAACCTCTCTATTATGAAGATTACAAGGGCATGAAATCCACCGAACTAGCAGATAAAGTATCTGAGATTATTCGCGAAAAAATCAAAACAGAGACTTCAAGCATAGAATAACAACTGATACCGAAACAATATTATAGTAATATACTATTGAAAGGTGAATCATGAAAACTAAAAGAACTATATTTTCTATAATAGTATTCTCATCTGTCTTTTGGCTTTCCATTCTTGCAGATTTTAATATTTCTTTGGATAATAAGGCTAATGAACAGGTAAATGAGAGCTCTCATATTAGTGTTGACAATATCGATACGCAAACAGCATATAAAGTCAGATTAGATGCTTTATCTAATAAGTACAGTTCCAATCTCGCTTCAACTAATGATCGGCTGTATCTTAATGAAGAATCCGATCCAGATACTCAGATAGGCCAAGATGCAAACAAGATTATTGAAGATGTGCCCGGCATTAACGAAGAGGACATTGCCCACGATCTACCTAGCATCAGCGAAGATGGCATTGTCCAAGATGATGAAATGTATGAAGCCGCACCGTCAGCTTATGCCGATATTGGTATCTCGATTGCAAATAACTATGTAAACATTCGAGATAAGGCGAATATAGATAGCGAAGTAAACGGAAAGCTTTACAAGGATTCTGCTGCCAGAGTACTGGATATGGTAGGGGATTGGTATTATGTCGAATCAGGCAGTGTTAAAGGATATGTTAAAACCGAATATATTAAAACAGGTATTCCTGATGAAGAGCTAATTGATAAGTATGGAATGCTTCGTGTATCCATAAGTACAGAAGGTCTAAATGTTAGAGAGAAGCCTGATATTGAATCTAATAAGTTAACTGTAGTATATAAAAATGAAATATACCCTGTAATTGACCTTCATGAGGAATGGCTAAAAGTAGATATAACTGATGATAGAGTTATTGGATATGTAAGCAGGGAATTTGTTGAATTACTTATAGATTTTGAAAAGGCTATATCTAAGGAAGAGGAAGAAGAACTTAAAAAGCTACAAGAAGAAGAAAGAATTAAGAAGGAAAAATTACAGGAAGAAGAAAGAATTAAGAAGGAAACCGAAGTTAAATACCGAGATGAAGTGGATTATACCCAGGAAGATCTAAAGCTTTTGGCTTGTCTAGTCCACGCAGAAGCAGGTGACCAAAGTTATGAAGGAAAGCTTGCAGTCGCAAATGTCGTATTAAATCGCGTTAAATCCAGTAAATATGCAAATACAATTGAAGCTGTAATATATCAGCCCGGACAGTTTACTGTGGCAAGAAGTGGCTCTTTGGACAAACAAATAGATAGATACGAAGGTTACTCAACAAAGTCACAGCAACTTACTATTAAGGCTGCAAAGGCCGCACTATCGGGTGCAAATAATGTTGGTAGCCGCCTATATTTTAATGCATATATATCAGCAGTTAATAAAGGATACGATAAAAAGAAAAACTGTGTCAAAATTGAAGATCACTTATTCTGGTAATAATAATACAGATAAATCACAATAGCCATCTGCTTTAAGCAGATGGCTATTATAATATATATGACATTTTGCACTATTGATTTTAATATAATTTATATTGCTTGGGAATACCGTTCTCATATTTGATATTAGTTTCTCCGACAATAAGTGGTTTAAGATATGCCATCATCTCTTCTGTTACATCGTTACCTTCAGGTGTTATCCAGTCCATAGGTACAATCTTCTCGTGGTTTGCCACTTCACCTACAGGAACAGATGTGAACTCTACACGGTAGGGTTCATCGCTTAATCTTTTAATTGCTGCCATCTTACCTGTCTCACCATTAACTGCACACTCAAACGCCTTAAGTCCAAGCATAATAGACTCTGCGATATCTGTTTCACTGGCTATATGAGCTGCTGACCTTTGCATCAGGTTAAGCTCTACCGCTCTTACCTTACATCCAATTTTCTCTCTGACCAACTGTTCTAATGCTCTTGCAGAGCCTGCTATATATTTATGGCCAAAATTATCTACCGCACCACTAGACATAGTATCTGATACATATGCACCCGTACTATCCTTGATGCCTTCGCTGATAGCCACAATCAGACCAGGTTTAACCTTTAGCTTCCCCTTAACATCCTCTATAAATTTATCATAATCGAAAGCTTTTTCACACAAATAAATCAAGTCAGGACCGGAGCCTCCATTAACTCTAGCTAAAGCCGAAGCTGCTGTTAACCAGCCAGCATTTCTGCCCATAATTTCTACTATAGTTACAGCGGGGATATCATATACATTGATATCTCTTTCCAATTCTGAAATAGTAGTTGCAATGTATTTTGCAGCTGAACCAAAACCTGGACAGTGGTCAGTAAGATTTAAATCGTTATCCACAGTCTTCGGTCCACCCATTATAAATACATCATAGTTATGAAGCTTGCAATACTCTGAAAGCTTATCTACCGTATCCATTGAATCATTTCCACCTATATAGATAAAATATCTGATATCATGCTTTTTAAATGTGTCTATAATCTTTTTATAGGGCTCCTCATCAACCTTCCAATCCTTCATTTTATACCTACAGGAACCTAATGCTGAGGATGGTGTATAGGTCAGGGTATCCATTGCCTGTGTATCCCTAATCAGGTCGTTTAAATCAAGTAAATTATCATTAATTGCACCCTCTATACCATTCTTTGCACCATACACCTTATCCACCTTAGAGCTGGTCCTTACACCTTGTAAGACACCAACAAGGGTAGCGTTTATTGCTACGGTAGGTCCACCGGATTGTGCTACTAACAAATTATTCATTTTTGTCCTCCTTATGCTATAATTTATTTGCTATATTTTACATCAACCAATTTTAACACGCAAGTATATCAGCGTCAAGATGGTAGCAGGTACAGTTTACATGATAGTTTACATGATTAAACTGTACCTGCTACTATTTTAGTTTCCACATTCTATGCTTATTTCATTGAACCTATCCAAGACATCATCTACCTTAAGAGCTTGCTTTGACTCTCCTACACTGTCTATCACTACTTCACCCTGATGCATCATTAAAAGGCGATTTCCATACTCTACAGCGTAGCGAAGGTTATGGGTAACCATAATTGTTGTTAATTTCTTTTCTTTAACTATATTATCAGTAAGATGCATAATCAGCTCGGCCGTCTTCGGATCAAGGGCTGCTGTGTGCTCATCTAATATAAGAAATTCGATAGGCGTCATGGTAGCCATGATTATAGCCAGAGCCTGTCTTTGACCACCGGACAGAGATCCCACAGTAACATCCAGCTTGTCCTCCAGACCTAAGCCTAATCTTCTAAGGGTCTCTTTGTATACTTCTATCCGCCTCCTATCAGTACCCCTCCTAAGATTAAATGTCTTTCCCTTATTATCAGCTAGTGACATGTTCTCTAGAATAGTCATATTAGGGCAGGTTCCAAAGGAAGGATTCTGATATACTCTTCCTATTCTTGTCTGTCTTTTATGTTCGGGAGTATTTGTAATGTCCATCTCATTAATCTCAATTCTACCCTGATCAATGGGAATACTTCCACAGATTATATTTAACATGGAAGTCTTGCCTGAGCCATTGCTGCCTACAACAGACACAAATTCCCCTTCCTCTATGTTTAGATTAAAGCTGTCAAACAGGCACATCTCATTTAAGGTCCCTGGATTATAGTATTTATTTATATTAATTAATCTAAGCATTCGCCTTAGCCCTCCTTCTCTTTTCATTACTTGTAACAAGTATTATCAAGAATAAAACAGAGGTAATAAGCTTTTGATCCTGTGCTTTAAGCCCACAGGATATAGCTACCTGCACACATGCCTTATATAATATTGAGCCTAATATAACAGCGGTGGTTGCCTTCATTAATGTCATCCTCCGAAATAAATTCGTTCCGATAATGACACTGGCAACACCGGTAACAAGTGCTCCTGTTCCTATAGTTATATCAAAAAATCCATTCCTTTGAGCAAATAAGCCACCGGATAAAGCAACAAATGCATTGGCTATGGACAGACCTATAATCTTCATAATGCCCTTATCCTTAGCAAGAGCAGTCACAACAGTTTCATTATCTCCCACTGCCCGTAATAGATAGCCTGATTTTGTTTTTAAATACTGATCTAGTAGAATCTTCATTATTACTACTATTACTATGAGTATCGTTAACATCAAATAAGGGCGAAAGTCCTCGGGAATCATACGGTCCAGAAAGCTATTATCGAATATAGAATCCTTTGAATAAATCGGTACATTCGCACTGCCTGCAATACGTAAATTTATCGAATACAAGGCTGTCATCATTATAATACCCGACAATAAATCCCTTACCTTGAACTTCACATGGATAATTCCTGTTATAATTCCTGCAATTGCTCCGGTAAGAAAGGAAAGTAACAATGTTAATACCGGATTAACCCCTGCTGTAATAAGAACTACCGTAATAGCCCCTCCCAAAGGAAAGGTTCCATCAACCGACAGATCCGGAAAATCCAATATCTTATAGGTTATGTATACTCCTAAGGCAAGGATTGCATAAGCAAAGCCCTCCTCAAATATACCAATAAAAATTGTAAGCATTTCCTTTCTCCTCCTAAGCACAATATTATTACATATTATCTAATTTAACCTTTTTGATCATAGATTACTCTGCGATATTATCAAACATCTCTTTGGCAGCCTCCACCAATTCTCCAGGTAAGGTAATGCCAAGGTTCTTAGCAACCTCGTTGTTTCCATAAAAAGCGAACTCTTCTATAATCTCAAAATTGATTTCACTTGCTTTCTTTTCTCCGCTTAATACCTGAGCAGCCATTTTGCCCGTTTGCTTTCCAAGATCAAAGTAGTCAAGTCCCATAGAGGCTAAGCAACCAATCTTAACTTGTTCAACCTCGCTGCCGAATACCGGTATATTCTTATTTGAAGCCTTGTTAAGAATAGTAGGTAATGCACTTACAACTGTATTGTCGGTAAGGTTGTTGATACAGTCAACCTTCTCAAGCAAGCTATCTGCCGCCATAGGGACATCTGCTATGGTTGAAATACCACTCTCTACTATTTCAAAACCATAACTTGGAGCAGCTGCCTTATATTCCTCAATTGCAGAAAGAGAATTGACTTCACTGGTGCTGTACATGATTCCTATCTTTTTAGCTTCTGGTAAAACCTTGCGTATCATTTCTAACTGCTTCTCAACAGGTAGCTTGTCGCTAGTCCCTGTGGTATTGCCGTTTGGACTTCCATCTGCCTTAGCAAGCTCAGCCTTAATAGGATCTGTTACAGCGGTAAAGATTACAGGAATCTTCGTGTTCTTAGTTGCGCCGAAAGCACTTTGTGCCATAGGAGTGGCAATCGCACATATTAAGTCTGCATCTCTTGCGATAAAATTCTTTGAAATCTGTGATGCAACATTAGCATCTGCCTGTGAATTCTCATATAAAACCTTTAGGTTTTCACCCTCCTTATATCCTGCTTCCTCGAGTCCTGCTATAAACCCTTCTCTACAATTGTCAAGCGAACCATGCTCGGCAAATTGTCCGATACCAACTATAACCTCTCCATCCTCTTTCTTTGAACATCCCATCATTAGGGTTGCTGTTAAAGCC
>CAZDWP010000062.1:0-9614 GCA_964508985.1 uncultured Herbinix sp.
CTCAGACTGTCACCATCAGCTCTGATAATATTGATAAGGTGACGGAGCTCTCTAGGAAGGCAACAGAGCTATTAAACGAAGGTGTTCAGTTCCAATCACAAGCCCCCGAGTATCATTATACGAAGCTTGAGGATCTAAAGGTCAGTATGCTGGCTGAAGCTACGCAGGATGCATCAAAACGTGCAGAATTAATCGCTGTTAACGCTGGTAGTAAACTGGGTGAGCTAACACATGCTAAGCTTTCTAGTATACAGGTTACTCCCCTTTATTCTGTTCCAAATGATTATTACGACTGGTATGGCTACGGTAGCTATGTCGATAATGATACGGTTTCTTTAGAAAAAGAGGTAACGGTGTCAGTGAATTGTACCTTTGAGGTCAAGCGGTAGGTAGAGCTGCCAGGAGTAAGTGTAGCAAGTGTGCGTTGGTGCCATATTCGTGGATATCAGCAGCATGGAGGATTAATATGAGAGATATACATAAAAGAGTAGTTGCTATAATATTAGTAATCCTATTATGCATTATGAATATCAGTATTTATAAGAATAAAGCCTATGCTAATAATTCTGATAATTATCTGGTATTAGTTGAGCAAAAAAATGGTTCATGGAAAGAGTATACCAATATTGTTGAGTTATCCGATACTGGATATTTAATGATAAAAGCAAAGCGAATAGCAAAAGCATTAGGGTATACCTATACTAAGAATAGCAATGGGACTTTTGATATTAATAAAGATGAAGCCATTTATAATACTTACACTAAGAATGATAAGGAATATTTATATTCCGACGGGATAGAAGTACTAACAAAATTATCACCAGAAAATGCATATAACAGTAAGTTAAGCAAATATAATCTCTGTCAGGTAAGTACATTAAAAACTCTTGTTTATTATAAAAGTTTTGATAGTACTGGAATTGATGAGTATTACGATTTCGATGGAATAATATGCTTTAGTAAGTACAAAGACATTCCAGAGTCTGTTCCAATAATAGAATTAAAGCCAACTATTATACCCACGCCAGTAGCGGAAATTGTAGACACTACAGTAAATATAGAGGGTATTGAATTTCCAGTAAGAAGAGATTTTCTAAAGAAGAGTAAGGTCTTAAGCGACTGGGGCGGATCGGGCTTGATATGGAGTGAGCTAGAGAGTGAGGTTGATAGCAAAATAGTCGAATCAACAAATCTGGATGTTGCTAGCGATAAGATTGAATTTACTCACCTTGGATTAGGTAGTGATGGTATCTCATTAACACAAGCAAATAAAGGCTATAACTTGACAATTAGTGTTAAGCTAAAAGGCTCTATAATATCCGATCTAAATGCTCAAATAGTAAAAGCCATGATAACCACTATATCATCTAAGCCTTTAGAGGTGTATGGCGCTATATATGAATCCTTTACAACGAATGAGACACATGGTATTAATGAAGACGATTATGTTGTTATAGGTGATTGTAAATTGAAAGTAAATATGAAGAATGGAATTGTCACTTATTATATTAGGGAATACAATTAGCATCATAGGAGAGCAAAAGAAAAGGGGAAGATAAGAGCAAAGACAAGAAAGACAAGGGGACGTATCATCTGTCTTATTTCTTCTAGAAATAAGACAGATGATACGTCCCCTTGTCTTTTATTAAATTTTTATTAGAAAACAGAGAATATCTTGTATTTGTCATATAAGATTAATATAATAGGAATATGCGTCTGGCAGGAATTGGAGTTAGCATAGATGATGATACTAAAAATATATATTATATAATGTCGAATGTACGAGATTAGAAAGAAGGAGAAACAATATGCTTCAAATTAAAAATATTAGTAAACAGTATATTACAGGTGAGCTTACACAAAACGCCCTTAATGATGTAAGTCTGAATCTGCGGGATAACGAGTTCGTAGCAATACTTGGCCCTAGTGGATCTGGAAAAACCACGCTACTTAATATTATCGGAGGCCTTGACCGTTATGATAAAGGGGATATGGTTATAAACAGCATATCTACTAGAAAATATAAGGATCGTGATTGGGATTCCTATAGGAATCATACAATTGGCTTTGTTTTTCAAAGCTATAATCTTATTTCACATCAATCGATACTAGCAAATGTAGAGCTAGCACTCACTATTTCAGGAATATCTAGGATGGAGAGAAAAAGAAGGGCTAAGGAAGCTCTTACAAAGGTGGGGCTTGGCGATCAGCTTCACAAACGTCCTAATCAGATGTCAGGTGGGCAAATGCAGCGTGTAGCCATTGCCCGTGCTCTTGTGAACAATCCTGACATCCTTCTAGCGGATGAACCTACAGGAGCACTTGATACAGGGACAAGTGTTCAAGTAATGGAGCTTATCAAGGAAATTGCCAAAGACCGTCTTGTTATTATGGTTACTCATAATGCCGAGCTTGCCAGTGAATATGCAAACCGTATTGTAAAGCTTAGGGATGGCAAAATCATAGACGATTCTAATCCCTATGAGATAGACGAGGCTAAGCTTGAAGAGCCTAAGCATAAGAATATGGGAAAAGCATCAATGTCTTTTTTTAAGGCTTTATCTCTAAGCTTTAATAATTTGCGTACAAAAAAAGGCAGAACCATCCTGACATCCTTTGCAGGATCAATAGGAATTATTGGTATAGCTCTTATATTATCTCTTTCCACTGGTGTTAATAACTATATTGATAAAATTCAGAGAGATACTATGGTATCCTATCCCATTACAATTGAAGCCCAATCATTTGATATTGCAAGTATGATGGAGGTTGGAATGGATTATGCAACAAGTGATATAGACCACGAGCTGGATGAGATTTATTCCAACGCTTACAATCTGGAGATGGCAAACAAATCAACCACCAGCATTAAGAAAAACAATCTTTCTCCATTAAAAGAATATTTGGATAATAAGGATAATGAAATTCATCAATATATCGGTGAAAACGGTATAGTCTATTCATACAATGTATCGTTTGACACATACGCTTACGACCCTAACAGAGAACTAATAAATACGAATGGTAGTGGTTTTAGCAACAGAGTCTACAGTGGAATGAATAATGATATGTCTATGGGAATGAGCATGCAAAGCAATAATAGCAACTTTACGGAGCTCTTACCTGGTTCTGATGATTTGTTGATTAGCCCGGCAATAACAGATAACTATGAGGTTCTTTATGGAAGCTGGCCTAGAGAGTATAATGAATTAGTTTTAGTGCTTGATAAAAACAATGAGATTAGCTTATCAGCTCTTTATGAGCTTGGTATTTTACCTTCAAATGAATATATGGAGCTCTTAGATAAGGTAGAATCCGGCGTGGAGATAGAGTTTAAGACATATAATTGGAGCTATGAAGAGCTTCATAACCAAACATTTTATATGGTACCTACCAGTGATTATTATGTGAAAAATGATAGTGGTTTATACGAATATATTGGGGAAGATAAAGATAGGCTGACCGATCTGGTAAAGAATTCACTGGAGCTTAAGGTCGTGGGAATCGTTCGCCCCATGGAGGACGCCTCCTACACCTCAATCAATAGAAGTATCGGCTACACAAAAGCTCTGACTGATTATATAATTGAGAAAACCAATAACAGTGATGTTGTTACCGCTCAGGAAGCAAGTCCTGATACTAACGTGGTTAATGGTATGACATTCGAGCCTAAGAACGACGAAGCCAAGGCTGCGGATACAATAGAATATCTCTCGGGACTTGGCATATCTGAAAAGGCGAAGCTAGCCAAAAACATTATACAAATGATGTCTATTGAAGATCCGACTAGTGCTGAAATGATGCTTTCAATGGGTGAAACAGAAATGGCAGCGATACTGGATGAATACCTAAAGGAACCTGATAATGAAACACTACTGACCATGTATGATTTCTATATTTCGACAGGTAGCTATGAGAGTAATATGACTAATTTTGGTTATGTAAGCCTTGATGTGCCGTCATCTATAAGCCTTTACGCAGATAATTTCGAAGATAAAGAGGCTATTACAGATACAATAGAGAAATACAATAGTACCGCTAGTGCGGAGAATCAAATTAACTACACTGACTATGTAGGCCTCTTGATGTCATCAGTAACTACGATAGTGAATGTCATATCCTATGTTTTGATAGCCTTTGTGGCTGTGTCCCTCATTGTATCATCAATCATGATAGGTATCATAACATTTATATCTGTACTGGAGCGTACAAAGGAGATTGGTATTCTTCGTGCTATCGGAGCTTCAAAGAGAAATATTTCTCAGGTATTTAATGCAGAAACCTTTATTGTTGGTTTATTCGCCGGTCTTATCGGTGTAGGCGTTACATTACTGCTACTGATGCCCATAAATGCAATAATTCATGTAGCAGCTAATACCACAGACATAAGTGCTTCTCTTCCCATATGGAGTGCCATAGTGCTAGTTGTATTAAGTATGTTACTGACTCTGATAGCTGGACTAATTCCATCAAGAAAGGCAGCTAAGAAGGATCCAGTAGAAGCGCTTAGAACAGAATAGCCAAAAAGATGGGTTGACATATTTTAAGAACCCTGATATTATAACAAAAAAGATGCAGGGACGTTTCCCCTGTCTTGTCCGGGTCAAACCGAGAATTTCATGAAAAAGACTATGAAAAGAAATAGTAGCATTTTTGACTTCAAACAGAAAGAAGCCGGTTGATGAGAGGCTCATGAATAGAAAATGTGAATACCTCTTGGAGTTGCGTACCGAAAAGGATAATCAAGTAGGCTACGTCGGAAAGCACACCGTTATCAGATGCAAGAGTATCGCTATAGCCGTACTCTATAAGGTAGGTAATGTGAGTTACCTATAAACTATAGGTGGTAACACGAGATAATCTCTCGTCCTTTTGGAAACAGAAGGACGGGAGTTTTTTATTGTTCCGTTATAAGCATTATTAAAAATCAAATTTCAAGGAGGATTGGAAATGGTAGCACCGAAAGAGCAACTAAAAATAATATTAAAGGGAGTTCACCAGTGTGTAAACGAAGAAGAATTATTACTAAAACTTGAAAAATCCCATAAGCAGAACAAACCACTTATCATTAAATTGGGACTTGATCCGTCTGCACCGGATATTCATCTTGGTCATACGGTAGTGCTTAGAAAGATAAAGCAAATGCAGGATTTGGGCCACACTGTAATAATTGTAATCGGCGACTTTACCGGTAAAATAGGTGATCCAACAGGAAAAGCAAAGGGTAGGGTAGCACTTACTGATGAGCAGGTAAAGGAAAATGCACTAACATACTGTGAACAAATATTCAAGGTGCTAGATCAGAGGAAAACTTTAGTTAGATTTAACAGCGAGTGGCTTTCAAGGATAAACTTTGAAGAGGTTATAAGGCTTGCTTCCACAACCACAGTTGCTAGGATGCTAGAAAGAGATGATTTTCATACCCGCTATAATAAAGGGATACCCATAGGAATACACGAGTTTTTCTATCCCTTGATGCAGGCTCGTGATTCAATAGAGCTAAAAGCTGATATTGAACTGGGTGGAACCGATCAGACATTCAACATCCTTATGGGGAGAACCCTGCAAAAATCCATGGGACAAGAACAACAGGTCGCTATATTTATGCCTATCCTGGAGGGACTTGACGGTATCGAGAAAATGAGCAAGAGTCTTGGTAATTATATTGGAGTGAGCGAGCCATCGGAGGTGATGTTTAAAAAGGTTATGGAGATACCCGATGATTTAATTGTAAGGTACTATGAATTAACCACAGATGAGCATCCCGACGATATTGAGGGCATTAAGCTAGAACTAGAAAGTGGAGTTAACCCAAGAGATGTTAAGTATAGACTGGCTAGAACCATAACATCCCTATACCATTCCCATGAAGAAGCCTTGAAGGCTATGGAATACTACGATGCTGCTTTTAGTAAGAAAGCAATTCCTAAGGACATTCCCACCATGCTCATAAATCTAGATAAGGATACTGTAAACGATGCAATTCCACAGCTTATAGCAATGGAGTTAATTAATAGCAGAAGTGAGTTTATACGATTGATAAGACAGGGAGGAGTTCAAATTAACGGTGAAAAGATTAATGAGGATGATTTGAACCAGGTTCTAATAAATTTAGATGCTATAAGAATTGGTAAAAAGAAATTCATACAAATTGAGAAGTAAGATTGCTTAATTGCCATGGAATGATACATAGAAATTATAAGTATCAGAGCGGTAGATAGTAGGAAGCCTATAGTGGTTTGAGACTTAAGTTAACAAACATTATCATATATGGAGGTTACTATGAATTTTAAAGATTTTAAGTGGACAATTGAAACAAAGTATGAGGAAAAGGAGTATAGCTTATCTAGCTAAAAGATATAAGGGGCTGATACAAGTATGGGTAATATTTTGTGTCAGCCCCTTAAAGTAATATGATTAGACCGTAACAGGCTCCATGATTTCTATTTTATCAATAATCCCATCAATTTTCCCTTTAGCTTTTTCTATAGCTTCAAGTCTTTCTATTTCAGTGGTTCCAGTTCCATCAACTAAGAGCCTATCAAAGTTACTTATACCCATTGATTTCATGATATCTTCAATATAGTTTAGCCCTCTATTAAGTAGTGGCCGCATCATTAGTGGAATATCTGCGCCTGAGGACTGTATATAGACTACTGTTCTGGGTTTATCGTTTAGAAGTCCCTGTGGCTTACTTCCCTTCTCGGGAAAAGTAATTGTTCTATTAGCTTGCACTATACAGTCTATATATTCCTTTAACGGAGCTGGAAAGGATAAGCTCCACATAGGAGAGGCTATAACATATATATCTGCACTAATAAATTGATTGCATAGATTTACAATAGTCTTAATCTCTTCTTGCTCCTTCTGCGGTAATTTTCTTGTCGCGTCCTCATTGATTATGCAATTTCTACTTTGATAATATTGATATTCTAGGCGCGGAATATGCGTCTTATATAAATCAAGCTCTTCAGCAGTAAAATCAGGATACTTTATTAATAATTTGTCGATAAAGGCTCTTCCAACTGTTTTGCTAGATGATAGGTTTTCGGGCTTTGAGTTGACTGTAATGTATAATATTTTTTTCAAGGAACATACCTCTTTTCATTAATGTATTTTATATTATTATGCCGAGCTTTAAATAATTTATTACTCATGACGGATACTATTTATAAGCAGAACTAAGATTACTCGTACCTTTAATCATTAGCGGTTCAAATAAGGCAATTTATAATAAATTAATTTAGAATAAGACAATTAAAACAAGGTAAGGAAAAATTTCTCAAGTTTTTATTGCCATATTCAAATTAATGTATTATAATGATTTTGTATTTATATGGTAATAATAAATTAAGCATGGGTTATACGAAAGGAGAGTGTCTTAATATGTTATTAAATTATATGGTGATTAAACTCTGAACTGAATAGGGGGCGGGGCTAATTAAGGTTGTAAGCTTCCTACTTAGCTGTGCCGCATAAGTAACCTTTCGTGAATACTGTCTTTTGGTAGCACACTGCAAGGTGTGTTATTTTTATATAAAAATATCCATAACGGATATCAACCGCAGAGTCAGCATGAACAAGTAGGCTGCTTCCTGCGGTGTTTTTATTTAACAAGAAAAACATATTGGAGGAAATAATGATAAAGATTAATGATTATGGATTTACAAAGTTTTATGAAGAGGATATGGATTTAGGAGAGAATAGTATAGAGAATTTGATATTTGCAAGAGTTGTTGAGGTCCACAGAGATCTATTTAAGATAATATCAGAGCATGGGGAGAGTAACGCAAGAATTAAAGGTTCTCTATATAATAATGTAATGTATGCCGAGGAGTTTCCCGCGGTTGGAGATTTTGTGCTTATAAAATATAACGAGTTAGGGGATTCACAAATCATAAAGGTATGCAAAAGAAAATCTAAGTTTTCAAGATCAAATAATTCTGGACATGCAGCAGGTTATGCTAAAACAATATTAGAACAGGTAGTTGCGGCTAATTTTGATTATGTGTTTATATTAGTATCCTTAAATCATGATTTTAATGTTAATCGTATTTTACGATACATTACAGCTTCATGGGAAAGCGGAGGAGTTCCGGTAATACTTCTTACAAAATCAGATTTGTTAGATGATTATAGCGATCAGCTTGCGCAGATACAAGAGCAGGCTATCGGAGTTGATGTAATAGCATTAAGTGCCTATAACGGCCATGGTATGGATAAGCTAAATCATTACTTAAAACCAGGAAACACCATTGTGTTTCTGGGATCCTCAGGTGTAGGTAAATCGACATTGGTAAATGCTCTTACAGGAGAAGAAATTATGACAGTAAATGGAATCAGAGAGAATGACAGTAAGGGACGTCATACGACCACACATCGCCAGCTTATTAAACTTAACAATGGAGTCATGGTTATAGATACACCCGGAATGAGGGAGATGGGAATGTGGGATATAGATGAGGGACTGCAGGAAGCCTTCTCTGATATTGAGGATTTAATGCTACAATGTAAATTCTCTAATTGTACTCATAATAATGAACCGGGCTGTGCCATAAAAAGAGCTCTTGAGGAAAAAACTCTGGAGTATTCCAGATGGAAAAATTACTTAAATCTCAAATCAGAGTCCAGATACGTAGAGAATAAATCACAATATTTGAGAAATAAGGATAAATTCATGAAGAAAGTAAGTATAGATGCAAGAGCAAAAAAACGAGCTGGATACAAGAAGTAAAATTGTTTTTATTTATAGGGTATTTATGCTATAATGAGGACATCATTTTTTTACCAAGGAAGTTGTCATATAATATAGGTTAAAATTATACTATAAATACGGTTAAGGAGGAATATATATGGACGTAATTTTTAACAGAAGAAGTATTCGTAGATTTAAAAAGCAAGCAGTGGAGCAGGAAAAGATAGAAAAGCTCCTTAAGGCTGCTATGCAAGCACCTTCTGCCGCTAACCAACAGCCCTGGGAATTTATTGTTGTCCAGAACAAGGGAAGTCTCGAGAGACTCGCAGGGATAAGCGCATATTCAAAGATGGTATCAGATGCTCCATTAGCTATAGTACTTTTGGGAAATGAGGATCGAATGAGATTACAACTCCATTGGGAGCAGGATATGGCTGCGGCAACACAGAATATCTTACTAGAGGCCGCCCACCTAGGACTTGGTGGTGTATGGCTTGGAGTAGCACCAATGCAGGATAGGATGGAGCTTGTCAGTGATTTATACGGACTAAAGAGCAAGCTTAGACCCTTCTGCGTGATTCCGATTGGATACCCAGAGGAAGGACAGGACCACAAATTTGTGGATCGCTATGACCCAGACAGGGTTCATTATGAAACTTACTAGAACGGTACCACATAAAACGGTACCAGGTACTGATTTACTGTACCTGGTACCGCTTTATTTGTACCGTTTTTAACTTTTTAATATGTTGACTAACTGTTTCATATTGGCCTTCTGTCCGGTGTAAAGGACAAGTCCCTTATATATCTTAGCGGAGAGAATTATTATTATTAATGAGAAAACACTCAGTACGAGCAGGGCTAATATTCCTTCGCCCAAGCCAATTGTACCTGTAATTATATCTGATGGGACACAAAA
>CAZDWP010000063.1:0-9509 GCA_964508985.1 uncultured Herbinix sp.
CCACGGCGTACAGCTTCCTTAATATCATTTTCCGCATTATTTTGTGCTTCTTTTAACATAGAACTTGACATCTCTTTAGCTTTTTCATGCGCTTCAGCTATCAAGGTTTCTTTTGCTATAAGAGCATCCTTAAGCATCTTCTCTGCAGATGTTTCTGCTTTACGGACAGCTTGTACTGTTTCTTTTGCCATTAACTCACCTCACTATTCGATTTTTAGACAAAATAAACGCCTTTAGTATTATATCCTATTTAAGTTTTTAATTCAACATACTACATCCCTTTATTTTAAAATATTTTATTAACTTTTACTAAAAAACAATCTTGTCCTAGACATTATATCTGACACAATTGACAAATATATAACAATCTTCTTAATATATAGATTGGTTCATGATCTATATATCCATATATCATAATATTTCACCAAAAAAAGCTATCAATGTAAATTTATTGATAGCTTTTCATAGTATTTGCAATTCATCCGCCGCCATTCATCAAACTCTCCCCAGGTTTTTTGAGGGCAGCGGATTTTGCTAGGAGGAAAAATATAGACACCTGCCATTCTATGTATTGATAATATTAATATGTTAAAAACTCCCCTACATCGTTTCACATACGAATTTCTTTCATAAAATGACCGGAAAATCTCTTATTGAATTTTCTTTATAGAATCGCCGCAAAGAAGACTTCCTTCTACAACAACTCTTTCAATAATATTAGCCTTTGGATTATCGATAAGAGCTATAAGCTTTTCTGCCGCGTATTTCCCTAATGCCTTTGTATCCTGTTTAAGCGTTGTAAGCTTTGGATCCAAAACTTGTGATAATAGTACTCCGTCATAACCTGCAATCGAGATGTCATCAGGAATCGACAATCCTGCGTCCTTAATCGCATTGATGCCCCCAATACAGGAAAAATCATCGGGGAAAATAATGCATGTGGGACGATTTTTGAGGGATAGCAATTCCTTAGTAAGTACATATGTTGTATCAGCATCATGATATATACCTTCCTTAACATATTCGTCAGGAATATCAACATTCAATTCACTAAGGGTTTTATAAAAGCTACCCACACGGTTTTGAGTAACCGAGGAATCAGCTCCATGAATATAAGCTATCTTTCTGTGTCCCCTATTATATATGTAAGTAATTAAATCTCTCATGCCCTTTACATTATCTGATACTATGGCTGTTCTATTGTTAAAGACATGATCTATAGTAACAACAGGTAAATTACTGTTAATAAGCTCATATACATCTGGATCCAAGAAATCTATACATGCAATTACAACACCGTCTACGCCTCTATATCTACTATGTTCATAATAAGACATCTTTCTTTGACCCATATGCTTATTAATAAATGTAATATCATAACCATGGCTTTCTGCCTCAACCTTGAAGCTGTCCAAAACATATGCAAAATACTCATGGGTCAATCCGCTTTGTGCCTCATCTACAAATAAAACACCGATATTGTATGTACGATTAGTTTTTAATGCTCTGGCAAAAGAGTTAGGATAATACCCCATTTCTTTCGCCATTCTTAATATATTGCTTTTCGTGGTCTCAGAAATATCGCTGTGGTTATTCAAAGCCTTACTAACCGTTGCTACCGAAACACCACATCTGATAGATATATCCTTTATAGAAACCATGCAATCCCCTACTCGTCATCATTATAATAAAACTTAAACGTTTTCTGCAATCAACAATAGACAATATGTACAAATAATCGTAAATTTATTGACTATTCTTATTTTATATAAACAAATGTATAATGTTTGTATTCATATATTAACCTCTTTTCATGTTAAATGCAAGTATTATTTTATATTTTTACTTAAACGTTTTCGTAAAATAAAAAACAAGCTTATTTAAAGCTTAAAAGATATTTTTCTTAATCGTGTATAATAAATATTTTTCTAGATATAATAACATACAGATACGGTAAAAATGTTCATCAGCATCATGTGTTACTAGATTTAAAGAACACATCCGTATCTGAAAATATAGAGAAGTGTTTGTAATTTAGTCTCAGAATTACTAACAAGGTTTAGCTAAGAAGATGAGGTGGTTGCGTTGGACAGTCAAGTATTTACAAACGAGGCATTATGTTTTCAATCTTCCGGGCAGGAATACTGACCTGAAATGGTATAAGTTCTTGTAGACTCATAGTCGAGGTTATACCAACAACTTAATATTTGAGACAGCAAATGACAGAAGCAGGGATATTCGTATCCTTGCTTCTGTCATTTAATAAATCTTATAATGTGCATATAAAGCTCAAATGTATCGTTTATACGCGAAGGTCATAGCCGGATGGGGTTTGGAAAAGTCTTAGGCCGAACTCTCCTGCCACAGCATAGATATGGTCAAATATATCAGATTGGACTCCCTCATAGTTATCCCATGCCGTATCTCTTGTAAATGCATATATCTCCATTGGAATACCATTCTTTTCTGGTGCAAGCTGACGCACTATCATGGTTTTATCCTTATCAATACCAGGATGGTTAGCAAGATAACTTTTTAAATAAGCACGAAATGTACCTAGATTAGTCATGCGTCTTCCATTAATCTTCTGTTCAGTATCAATATTGTTTTCTACATTATATTCATTAAGTTCTTTTTCTTTATCATTAATATATTCCTCTAGATAATGTATCTTTTTAAATTTCTCAATCATTTCCTCCGTACAAAAATCAATAGAATTTACATCTATGGAAATAGATCGTTTTATTCTCCTTCCTCCAAATTGAAACATGCCTCTCCAGTTCTTAAAAGAATCTGAAATCAGGGCATAGGCCGGTATAGTAACATAGGTTTTGTCGAAGTTTTGGACCTTGACTGTGTTTAGTGTGATATCTATGACATCTCCATCAGCCCCGTATTTGGGCATTTCAATCCAATCACCTATTCTAAGCATATCATTTGATGTCAACTGTATACCCGCAATAAACCCAAGTATTGAATCCTTGAAAACAAATGAAAACACTGCCGCCAAAGCACCGATACTACTTAATAATATTAAGGGGCTCTGGTCTATTAGTGTGGCTATTATTACAATAGCAATTACAATAAATACTATAATCTTTACCACCTGCAGAAGTCCTTTTATAGGTCTTGCATTTGAAATTGGTCTTAAACGATATATATCATTAATTGAATCTAAAAGAGCGCTTGTGACAAAAGCCAAAATAAGCAAAACGTAGATTGACGCTAACCGTTCTAAGATTTCAGTCAAATCTGAATTCTCATAAACAGCTGTTAAGCTATAAAATAAAACACCTGGTACTATTAGAACCGCTCTATGAATAACCTTATGATCAAGAAGAATATCATCCCATTTCAATTTATTTCTTTTGATTATCTTTGTGATAATACTTACTAGCACTTTCTTCACTATTATATATACGAGAATACAGATGACTAATATTGCAAGTACTAATGCTAAAGACGCTAACATCTTAGCTGTCTCACTCTCCACTCCTTTGTTCTCAAAAAAATCACTAAATAAACTCTTCATATCTTTAGATGCCTCCCATATCTTTTCTTCATATTTTATATTCTTTTATTTTCTCTATTTATATTGTCTATGTTGTCGAAGAATTTTTCAACCCTTTATTTAATTTCTTAATAAGTTTTAATGCTTAAAAATAAACTTTCTGATATAATCTATGTAAATAAGTAGATTATTGGTTTCCCAGTCCATAATCTACTTAAGAATAATAATTCTTAATATAGATTAAGATAATAAAATAACTGATAAATGAGGTGTTGATATGTGGTTTTTAAAATCGCAAGAGGAAACTCTAAATGAGCTTAATGTCGATTCTAAAACCGGACTATCCAAAGATGAGGCCGGGAAAAGACTTGAGTTGTATGGAATGAACAAATTAAAGGGCAAGCCTAAGAAGAGTATATTTGCTCTATTTTTATCCCAGCTAAAGGATATGCTTATATATGTCCTTTTAGGAGCTGCGGTTATCACCATAGCCATTGGTGAATATTCAGATGCCATTATTATTCTTCTGGTAATTGCTTTAAATGCAATAATAGGTGTCGCACAGGAGTACAAGGCAGAGAAAGCCGTTGAATCTCTACAAAAATTAACCACCCCTAGATCACTAGTTCGAAGAGGCGGTGAGATTTTTGAGATTAATTCCGAGGAGGTCGTAGCTGGAGATATCATCATACTAGATGCAGGACGTTTTATTCCTGCCGACATAAGGCTTACAGAAACTGCAAATCTTCAGATAGAAGAATCTGCACTTACAGGCGAATCTGTTCCATCTCATAAGGACGCCTCTGCGACCATTTCAGACCCTAAAACCTCCTTGGGGGATAAGACTAATATGGCATTTATGTCAACTCTTGTTACCTACGGTAGGGGTGAAGGCGTTGTCGTTGCAACCGGCATGGATACCGAAATAGGTAAGATAGCAAAGATACTTGACGATGATACTGACGAAATGACTCCTCTTCAAAGAAGACTGGATGAGCTTGGTCGCATCCTTGGAATTCTGGCAATTGGAATCTGTGTGCTAATCTTTGTTATTGCCTTAATCCAAAAAAGAGACATTATGGAGATGCTTCTTACAGCCATAAGCCTTGCTGTTGCAGCTATACCCGAGGGTCTTGCTGCCATAGTTGCAATCGTATTAGCCCTAGGTGTTACCAGAATGTCTAAGATTAATGCCATAGTGAAAAAGCTTCCTGCCGTCGAAACCTTGGGTTCAGTCAATATCATCTGCTCAGATAAGACAGGTACTCTGACGCAGAATAAGATGACTGTTGTAAAGCATTATACTCAGGGATTATTATCAGATGTAGGGCAATCCGCAACCAACCTATCAGGGGGCAATGATGAAAGCGAGCTGATAAAGACCCTTGTCCTATGCTCTGATGCTACTTATGAAAATCAACAAGGAACAGGTGACCCAACCGAAATTGCTCTCATAATTCTAGGCAACAAATATAACATGACAAAGGATGCATTAAATAAGGCACATAAAAGAGTATCCGAATTTCCTTTTGATTCAGATAGAAAGCTTATGTCCACCCTAAATGAAGAGGTTGACGGATATAGAGTTAATACTAAAGGAGCAATAGATAATCTATTAAAGATATGTACCGGCGCACTGGTAGATGGTACTGTTGTACCCTTAACCGAACAGATGAAGGAAGACTATCTTAGGGTTACAGAAGATATGTCTGATTCTGCTCTTCGGGTTCTTGGTGCCGCTTATAAGAATACCTCATCTATTCTTGAAGCAGACGAAATGGAAAAGGATCTAGTTATTATAGGTCTTGTCGGAATGATTGATCCACCAAGACTCGAGGTTAAGGATTCAATTCGTGAAGCAAAAAATGCAGGTATTATACCAATAATGATAACAGGTGATCACAAAAATACAGCAGTCGCTATTGCAAAAGAGCTTGAAATAGCAGACAGTTTGGATCAAAGTATAACCGGGGCTGAGATAGATAATATATCGGATGAGGACTTTGCAAACCAAATAAAGAATTATAGAGTTTTTGCCAGAGTATCCCCTGAGCATAAAGTCAAAATCGTCAGGGCATTTAAGTCACAGGGTAATATCGTATCAATGACTGGCGACGGGGTTAATGACGCACCATCCTTAAAGTATGCCGACATCGGTGTTGCTATGGGTATAACAGGTACAGATGTGGCAAAGGGTGCTAGTGATATGATTCTTACCGACGATAACTTTACGACTATTGTTCATGCTATTGAGGAAGGCAGAAATATATACAATAATATTAAAAAGGCAGTTATCTTCCTGCTATCATGTAATATGGGTGAGGTAATAACCATCTTCACCTCAATACTTCTTAATTGGCCTGTACCTCTACTTGCTACACATCTACTTTGGATAAACCTTATTACAGACTCGCTGCCTGCTATCTCATTAGGTGTGGATCCTGGAGATCATGATGTAATGAAACAAAAGCCTAGGAATCCAAGAGAAAGCTTTTTTGCTAGAGGCGCCGGTGTCCGTGCTATTTTGGGAGGGGTTCTGATTGGTTTACTCACTCTAGCCGCCTTCTATTATGGTCTATGGGAACACAATTATCCTCTAGATGAGATTATTACCAATATGGATAACCCTCAATATGCAAGCGCATTAACCTATGCAAGAACTATGGCATTTGTAGTATTGGCAGCCTCTCAGCTCTTCTACTCACTGTCAATGAGAAGTGCAACAAAATCCATCTTCCAGGTGGGTCTATTCAAGAACAAGTATCTTATTGGTGCGATAATCACAGGACTCGTACTACAATTAGCAGTAATCTCTGTTCCTACTCTTGCTAAAGCATTTCAGGTGCAGAATTTATCCTTACAGGATTGGGGATTAGTAATCCTATTCGCCCTTGTACCTTTATTGGTTAATGAAACAATCAAGATTTTTATCCGTGCCTCAGAAAAAAGCAAAAATGCTAATTCTTAGTATTATCAAGAATATCTAGATCAATTAGAAACAGAGTGTCTAGTTACCCATCATCATAGTAGCTAGACACTCTGTTTTTTAAGCTATTTGGTATTTCTTCTTATGAGTTCTGTATTTTGAAAGCCTACCCTCATATACGGTTGCAAGGTAGGGATTAACCCTTATATCTCTTGGCTTAACCAAAGCATAGTTTTTTTCAAATATTTCTATACCACTCTGCTCAAGTACATAAGCAACAAACTGTGAGCAAAAATATCTTTGTTTAGATTGAACAGGTATATTAAAAGCCGCTCCTATCAAACCTAAGTAATTATATGAATAGGTGTCCTTGTTCTGATTGAATATCTCTATCTCATTTCTTATACTATGATACTGTTGTTTAGTTATTTGGAGTCTAAATATACTGCATGATGTCGAGCCATATCTACCAAATATACCCTTATCAATGTACTCTCTTATAAAGCCCGCATTGAAAGGATTGTATATTCCTCTTCTTGCAAAGCTGTACATCTCCTCCAAACCCTCATCAAACGCAATTGATGCATGAGCATAAGGCTCATGGGTATAAAAACGTATCGCCCTAGCAGGATATGTCTTGGTCTGTGATAATACTATGTATATACTTTTCATATTGTCTGCTCTTATATTAGAACTGTGCGCTTCAATCATTTTATCATCAGCCATTATAACCCTTCTATAAATTTTATAATGTTTATACTTTTTTTATTATATTACAAAAGTATACATTAAGCAAACATAAAATAGAGATACAAGTATATTATTGCTCGATTCCTGTATAGATTTCTATAGCGTCGCTTAGGAACTGTGCCATACCAGGTCTTCTCTTATCATAGTAGGCTGTGAACCGCTCATCACATACATACATCTGGGCTAAGCCCGAATGCGCTTCCTTACTGTAGTCCTTCCAGGTAAACGTTAGCCACTTTTTGTGCAATTCACAGGCCTTCTGTGCCAGTTCTCCTGCAGGATCCTTTGTATCAAATGCTACTTCAAGAGTGTCAAGTATCTCTGTCCCTAATTTCTCATATTCCTCATATTGCTCCTTGGTCATATTCATAAACTTATCATTGGAAGCTTTTATGGCCTCATCTCCATATTTTTTTCGAATTTCTTTACCATACTTATCTTCATTTTCATTCAGTTTATCGCTCTTAAAGCCTTCAAACTTTGCTTTATCCATCATTATCTTCCTCCCTTCTTTAGCTTGTAATGTCATTTCAATGTTATTTATCAGCTGATCGAGTTGCTTTCTTTTATCAAGAAGCAACTTCTTGTGATTTATAAGAGCCACTGTTTCATCAAAATCAGGTGCATCTAGAATTCCCTTGATTTTTTCTATACTAAACTCTAGTTCTCTATAGAAAAGAATTTGCTGAAGACAATCAACTTCCTTTCTACCATAGATTCTGTAGCCCGAGGAATTTATCCTTGCCGGCTTAAGGATTCCAACCTCATCATAATACCTTAGTGTTCGTGTACTTACACCTGCCATTCTTGCAAGCTTCTGTATCGTATATTCCATAGCTCCACCTCCTCACTTACCTATAATAAACCTTAACGCAACGTTAATGTCAAGAGAAAGTTTGTTGACACCTCATTAATTATAGGATATATTAATCACAAATTATATATTTATCTA
Source organism: uncultured Herbinix sp. (assembly GCA_964508985.1). GTDB lineage: Bacteria > Bacillota > Clostridia > Lachnospirales > Lachnospiraceae > Mobilitalea. The sequence goes on from CAZDWP010000063.1 coordinate 8,140, forward strand.
TATTATCAATTTAAATAACATTATCACTAATATTATAGGAGGGTTCGATGAATAAAAAAGTAGCAGTAATAATGGGAAGTGATTCAGATTTACCAATTATAAAGGGTACGATTAATGTACTAAAAGATTTTAATATAGAAATAGAAGCTCATGTAATGAGTGCGCACCGTACTCCTGTACAGGCTATGGAATTTGCGAAGAATGCAAAATCAAATGGCTTCGGTGTAATAATATGTGCAGCCGGTAAAGCAGCACATCTTGCGGGAATAGTTGCTGCTCATACCACATTACCCGTTATAGGAATCCCAATGAATTCAGGAGCACTGGATGGTCTCGATGCACTTTTATCCACAGTTCAGATGCCCAAGGGTATACCTGTTGCAACCGTTGCCATAGATGGTGCAGATAATGCCGCCTTGCTTGCTGTTCAGATTCTAGCGGTTTATAATGAGGAATTAGCACAGAAGCTGGCTGATAGAAAAGCTAATATGACTAAAGAAGTAATAGATAAGGATAAAAAGCTACAGTCTCAGCTTTAAAAGATTTCTTCCCATATATGTGATTAAAATCAAGCCTACTGTCAATACTCCTGTTTAGGAGGTGATTAACTTGATTACATTTTTAAAAGCTTACACATTAATTAACATACGTAAAAAAATAGTTCTTCTATATTTGCTAAATGTCTCAGACTTAATATTTACTCTAGCTTTATTGGAAACAGGATTTTTTAGAGAAGTTAATATATTTATGGTTAATGCTGTAGAATATCCGTTTATTAGTATTATCCTAAAAGTAATTTTCCCTGCGGGATTACTTTATTATCTTTATAAAAGAATATGTCTTTCTGACGTTTCTCAACTGAAGGCTATGAATATCGGCCTACTCTTTTCACTGATATTATACTCCTTGGTCAATATTACACATTTAGTATGGGTTGCCTTACTTCCGTTCTTTTATAATATAGGGTAACTCCTTTATGAAATCATATAACTTATTAAATGATCCATTCCTGAACTGGTCAACATCCACACCTTTGCTGTTAATAAGGCAATCCGTTACCAGAAATACATCCATTCCGATGTTTTTTGCAGACATATCATCGCTTGTATCATTTCCTACCATTATGCATTGTTTTTCAGATAATCCCCTGGTTTTAAGAATCTCTAAAAAATATTCTGCATTAGGCTTACAATATGATGAATTGTCATAGGTTGTTATTAATTCAAAATCCTCCGGTTCCATTCCTGCCCAGTTAATTCGACTATGGGTAGCAACTGGAGGAAAAACCGGATTAGTTGCCAATATAATTCTATACCCCTTTTCTTTAAGCAAATTAATACTTGCTTTGGCTAAGGGGTTTGGTTTTGTGG
>CAZDWP010000064.1:0-9400 GCA_964508985.1 uncultured Herbinix sp.
TTTATGCGACATGCTTTTTATGTCATGATAAATCGTAGTAATTCACTTGGATAAGTGTAACGCGAGCGAGAAAGCGTAGCTTTCGAGCTACTAATCTGCTCAAAAACACACGACACACTTTCCAAACGGAGATAAGATGCCAAATTACAGACTAACAATTCAATATGACGGAGGACGCTACAAGGGCTGGCAAAAGCTAGGCAACACAGAGAACACAATCCAGGGAAAGCTGGAAAAAGTTCTAGCTAAGCTACTCGGTGAAGACACAGAAATTATAGGCTGCAGCAGAACCGATGCAGGGGTCCATGCTTTTAGCCAGATAGCCAACTTTCATACCGGGAGACATTTTTCAGAGGCTGAGGTCATGGAATATTTTAATCGATATCTTCCGGAGGATATAAGCGTAATCGCTGTTGATATCGTATCCGATAGGTTTCATTCCAGATACAATGCCAAATCAAAGACATACCTTTATAAGATATGGAATAAGGAGTATTCCAATCCCTTTATGAGAAAGTATAGTATGCATGTGGCAGGAAATCTGAACATCGCTGAGATGCTTAAGGCAGGAAGTTATTTTGTCGGAAAGCATGACTTTACCGCATACTCCAATGCAAAATCTAAGAAGAAGTCCATGGTGAGGAATATTATCTCCATTGATATTGAAGAGGAAGATGGATTTATAGATATTAGAATAAGCGGTGATGGCTTCCTCTATAATATGGTTCGTAAAATCGTCGGCACCCTTACCTTGGTAGGCTTGGGTGAGATAGAAGCAAAGGATATTCCGAATATTTTAAACCTAGGTGTTAGAAAAGAAACTGGTGGAATGGCAGAGCCTGGGGGTCTGTATCTGGAGAATATAGAATATTAGTAATGAATATGGCAAGCTATTTAAAATAGGAGCAGAAGGCTGAATGTTATAGTCTACAATGAAGGGTATTCCAATGAATAGAGGACAGATAGCTAGAAAAACAGGAAAATATATTATTTTTCTTCTAATAATTATAATAATTTTCTTTGGACTATATTTGTCCAGGCTGCATAAGAATTCTAAGGAGGGTTTATCATCAGCCCTAGATAAAAATGAGATATTAATAGATTACACTATAGATGAATCTTTAGCTTATACATTGATAAATAAGAATGGAACAGAGGAGTACGGTGACTTATTTGCGGTTTTTGAAAGAAGTGATGATACATGGCAAAGAATTTACGAAAATAATTTTAAGAACTTAATGCCCTGGAAAGTCGAGGCGGCTGATATCGATGGGGATAATACCCCTGAAATTTTGATGGCTCTACGAAAAACCACTCCTTATGATAAGGAGATAAAAAATCGAATGTTCATATTTAATTATCAGGACCATATTCTATCAAGAAAATGGACCGGTTCAAGGATTGCAGGTATATGGAGGGACTATTATCCAATGGACTTACTATCTACACCCGGACACGAGTTGATATTTATCCAGCAGGCCGAGGGAAATATGGAAAAGATCAGTGTATATTCTTGGTTTGATTTTGGATTTTTTATGGTAGCAGATAGTGAAGCCTACCAAAGTATTCAGACCGTGGCTAAGATGGATGAAAATCTTCTTGAAGTTACATACCTTGAAGATGAAGAGGAAATCAAGCAGATTTTAAGGGTAGTAGAGGGCAAGCTTCTACCAAAAGATGATGATTAATTTTAGGGGAGGGAAATTTCATGAAGAAATGGATATCTGTTATTCTGTGTATATGTTTGTTTTTAACAGGATGCAGCAAAGGAAAAGAAGAGGATCCAGTTAATGAGATAGGAGATGCAAAAAATGACCAGATAGATGATTCCAATGTTCAGGATGAAACCGATGATAAGGATGCTGTAGATAAGGATGTTGTAGATGAGGATGATAAGCAGGATGATACTATTATCCCCGATGATCCACTGGTTCTAAAGCTCAATGATGAATGGGCTGCCGTTACACTAGCAGGTGTAAGCCAGCCAGATTTTATTATGCCTATCTTTGAGGCTAAGGTGGACCCTTATGTGATAAAAAAAGATCTATCAAACATAGAGAACATTCAGTATTTTAACGGATTTACAGATGAACAAAAGGATATGATCTCTAAGAATGGGTTTGTAGTTTTACCAAGCGAAAATAATACCAGAATGAGCTACGTTTATGATAACAATGAATATCTAAAGGTACCGAATTTTGTTACATCAGATTCGGTCTTACACCTATACCATCAATTCTTTGACAAATCATTGCTGCATATCGAATCTGATTATTTATATAACTATATGGATATTATGACAGATCAAATGCTTGATAAGTCTACTCGTTTGCTTGATAGCTTAGAGGACGCCAACATGAAGGCATTGCAGGAAAAGAATATTATATATTTCCTTGTGGCAAGAATGCTAATGCTTGATAACAAGGATATTGATCTAGAGATAAAAGAGGAACTTCTTAATATTGCTAAGGAGGAGCTTGATCTTATAGAAGCTGCTGAAGATTTTATCGAGTCACCATTATTTGGTTTTGACCTAGATTATTCTCAGTTTACTGTTAGAGGTCATTATACCAGAAGTGAAGAATTGGGACGATTATTTAAGGCTATGATGTGGTTTGGCACGGCACCACTTCCCTTCTACGATAAGGATGATAATATTATATATGAAAATGTACTACAGTCCTTATTAATGTCCTATACTACCTTCTTAGATTCGGAATTTATCTGTGATGCAGAGCTTTGGAATAATATTTACCAGCCTACTAAGCAATATGTAGGAGCCTCTGATGATGTTAATGTATTCATGATGAATGGATTAAGGCTGGAGGTATTTGGCGAACTCGATGACCCTAATATATTTGATGATGAAGAGTATTATGATAAGCTGGTTCAGGCGGTGAAGGATTTGCCTGAGCCAAAGATCCAGGGTAAATTTCTAGATGATTCAACCTTGATAGAAGATCCAATAACGACTCCTACAGGAAAGCAATTTCGATATATGGGACAGCGCTACATAATGGATAGCTACATTATGCAGGAGCTTATGATGCCAATTCTAAGGCCTATGCCATCAGCCCTTGATGTAATGGGTGTTCTTGGTAGCGAGACAGCCGAAGACCTTATGATGAATTATTACAAGCCTCAGGATGAATGGCCTGAATATAAAGAAAATTTTTACGCCTTAAAGGAAGAGGTCTCGGAGTATGACGTAGCTACCTGGAGTGAGAATCTCTACAATGGTTGGCTTTGGTCAATAAAAGAAAATCTAACTGAGTATGATGAGAATTCAGGTATGCCATATTTCATGACTAATGAGGCCTGGAGAGCTAAGTCCTTAAATGCCTCTGTTGGAAGCTATACAGAGCTTAAGCATGATACTGTACTATATGGAAAACAGAGTGTTGCCGAGGGAGGTAACGGAGTAATATACAAAAATCATTATCACTATGTGGAGCCCAATATATATCTCTATAGCAAGCTGCTATATCTGACTGAATATACCATGTCAGTATTAAGAGAGAGAAATATGCTAGAGTCTAACCTAGAGCGAGGAGCTACCTATTATCAAGAGCTTCTTCAGTTTCTAATAGATTGTAGCGTCAAGGAATTGCGAAACGAGAAACTATCAGATGAGGAATATAACAGTCTTTTATACTATGGCGCTTCTATGGCGAACATCATCGATTATTTTTTATTTGCGGCAGCAGAAGATTACGAATCGATAGACATAACAGATATGCTAGTAACAGATATTGCAACTAATCCTGGAGCTTACCTATCCTTAGGCACGGGCTTCTTTGATCATATCTATGTAGTAATACCGGTGGAGGGCAAGCTATACCTATCTAGGGGAGCGGTTTATAGTAGCTATGAATTTATAAGCGATAAACGCCTTACAGACGAGGAGTGGTGGGCACTTAACGGTATAACAATTGATGAGAATGAATATGTGACATTTCCAGTATTTACAGAGCCCTCGGAAGACCTTCCCGCTCAACCGGATTGGGTTAATACCTTCAAATCTAAGGTCAACAATGTAATTATTGATCCGATTGATGTAGAGTGGGAGTGGATGGATTAAATGCACCTGACTGGAGTCGAACCAGCGGCCTTTCGCTCCGGAGGCGAACGCTCTATCCACTGAGCTACAGGTGCAAGGATATCTATTTTGCTTATCTCGAATAGTATAAACTAATTAATAAACAAAGTAAAGATTTGATTAAAGCTAAATTGTTACAAAAATGTTAAATGTATTACAAAAGAGTTAAATACAGACTTGACTTATGAGTGACAGTTTGATAAAATACCAATATCATTATGACATATGTTTAAGCATGAAAAGGAGCACATCCCTACTATGAAACTAAAATATAAGAAAATCATACTGCTAACGTCCTTATGCACGATGGGCATAGGGCTGTTAACATTATCGATAAGCCAAGATAGGTTGAAGGCGGGCAAACAGGCTAATAATACCAATGGTATTGTGGCAGACGCTGAAGAAAGTGGCGATGGCAATGATATATCAGCTATGTCCGCTAGGGATCTAACCTTGGAAGATACAGAAGCAGCAGAATTAACACCCATGCCAACACTATCCCCTACACCGATTCCCAGCCCGACACCTATTCCGGTGTATCCCTTAGAAGAGATGGACGGTATGGATGCATTTATTGAGGTGTTCTTTATTGCTAAGGCATCTAGCGATGTAGATAAGCTTAAATCTATTTATCTTGACCCAAGTAAGGTGGAGACCAGAGAACAGCTACAGAAGATGGTTCAATATATCGAGGATTATAAGAATGTTAAGACCTACTCGAAGAAGAGCTTTGAGGAGGGAGCATATATCGTATATGCATATCATGAAATTAAGTTTTCAAGTATCAATACCCTAGCTCCTGGACTATCTAAATTCTATGTAATCACAGATGATGAAGGTAACTTTAAGATTGTAAGTGATATGACCCCTGATGTAGAAGAGTATTTTAACGCAAGAAACGAAGATCAGGATGTAATTGATTTAATTAAAAACACAAATGCTAAAGGCGAAGAAGCCAAGGCTGGTGATGAAGACTTAATGATATTCTGGACTGGTCTAGATGAGCTTGCAAGTAGCGATGATAAACAAACCAATCAAGGCGATTAAAAGAAAGATAATATAAAAGCCAATGGGCTTTTCATAAAACAAGAGGAGCATATGGGTTCATACCTATATGCTCCTCTTGCAAGTATGCAACGGTTAAATTGTCCCTTTTTAGTGGACTAAAGTATTAAAATAATATATAATAACATTCAAATCAAATAAGGCAGTAACCAAGAGAGCAGGGCTAATATGAATAAAAATAATAAAACTAATAGTTCAGATACATCTAATAATCATACAATTGACAATGGTATAAGAATAAATAAATTTCTAAGTGATGCAGGATTATGCTCCAGAAGAGAAGCAGACAAATATGTTGAAGAGGGTAAAGTAAAAATTGACGGTATTAAAGCGGTGATAGGATCCAAGGTGAAGCCAGAAAATCGTGTGACCTTTAATGGCAAGCCAGTCCAAAATAAAGAGAGAAGGGTATTAATTGCCTTTAATAAACCCGTAGGAATCGTAAGTACCACATCTTCAAAGGAACCTGACAATATCGTGGATTTTATCAACTATCCTACAAGGATTTTTCCTATCGGGAGACTCGATAAGGAATCAGAGGGGTTGATTCTTCTTACAAATGACGGAGATATAGTTAACAGCATCCTCAGGGAAAGATATGGTCATGATAAAGAATATATTGTTACTGTTAATAAGGAGATAACCAAAGAATTTGTTAAGCAAATGTCTGAAGGAGTCCCCATACTTGATACTGTGACAAAGCCCTGTGAGATTACGGTAATTGATAAGAACAAATTTAAAATTATCTTAACCCAGGGTCTTAATAGGCAGATTAGACGAATGTGTGAACATCTGGGATACAGGGTTGTAAGGCTTGTCAGGCTTCGCATCATGAACATAACTCTTGGCAGATTAAAGAGCGGGACATGGAGAAATGTTACAATCAAGGAAATGGAAGAGCTAAACAGGTTGATAGAAAATAACGAAGATTAAGAATTTTCTAAAGTTATTATATTGTATACCCATACAATGGGCATGCAATATAGTATAATTATTAAGATATATAGATGAGAGGCTCAGGTGATAAGATTTGGATATAAGACAGGAGATAGATAGCTTACGAGAATTGATAAAATATCACAATGATAGATACTATAACCAGGATGATCCTGAAATTTCTGACTACGAATATGATATGCTTAGTGTCAAGCTTAGAAAGCTTGAGGAAGAGCATCCCGAATATAATAGTGAAAGCTCCCCAATCAAAAAGATTGGTGGTGTAGCGAAAAGAGAGGCAGGGATCCTTGTTAAGCACAATGTTCCCATGCTTAGCTTACAGGATGTATTCTCTAAGGAGGAGGTATATAGCTTCGTAGAGAAGATTCTTAAGGAGAAAGAAGACACGGTCTTCGTAGTCGAAAGAAAGATTGACGGACTGTCCGTATCCTTGCGATATGAGGAAGGACATTTTGTTATGGGCGTTACCAGAGGTGATGGTATTAATTACGGTGAAGATGTTACCGGGAATATCAGAATGATTAAGGATGTTATAACCACATTAAAGGAACCTGTTCCCTACCTTGAGATTAGGGGAGAGGTATATATGAAGGCTGAAGACTTTAATTCGGTCAATGAAAAGCTTGAAGCAGAGGGTAAAAAGTTGTTTGCCAATCCCAGGAACTGTGCTGCGGGAAGCCTTAGACAGCTAGATCCCAAGGTAGTAAAGGAAAGGAAACTTTCTCTTTTCGTATTTAATGTACAGGATTCTAGAGGAATCTCATTTAGCAGACATTCCGAAAGCTTGGAATGGCTAAAGAGACAAGGAATAAAAGTTATCGAAAATTATAGGCTATGCAGAACTGCCGATGAGGTATGGGAGGCCATAACAGATATTGGAGAGTCTAGAGGAAGCTTTGCCTATGATATAGACGGAGCTGTGGTAAAGGTTGATAGTCTATCAGATAGAGAGCATTATGGAGCAACCTCTAAGGTTCCAAGATGGGCTGTTGCATACAAGTATCCTCCTGAAGAAAAGGAGACCGTTATAAGGGACATTCGTCTTTCGGTGGGAAGGACAGGAAGAATAACGCCGACTGCCATATTTGATTCCATACGTCTGTGTGGAACCAATGTGGAGAGAGCTACACTTCATAATCAGGATAGAATAGACGAGCTGGATGTAAGAATCGGAGATACCATAGTTGTTAGAAAGGCCGGTGAAATTATTCCCGAGGTTCTATCGGTAGTGAAGGAAAAACGACCAGATGATGCCAAGCCTTATAGTATACCCTTGGTATGCCCCTCCTGTGGTAGTGCGGCTGTAAGAGACGAAATCTTAGTAGATATTAGGTGCAACAATCTAAATTGTCCAGCACAGCTTACTCAGCATATATTGAATTTTGTCGGAAGAAATGCAATGGATATTAAGGGCTTCGGAGAAGCATATATAGAAGCTCTTGTTAAGGAAGGCTATGTGAAGGATATTGCCGATATATACTATCTAGATAAGTATCGGGATGAGATGATAGAAAAAGGCTTAATCGGCAAGGAGAAGAATACAGATAAACTACTTGCTATAATTGAGAAGAGTAAGACTAATGAGATAGATCGCTTAATCTCAGGCTTTGGTATTCGTAATATTGGACGACAAGCAGCCTATGAGCTTATGAATCATTTTAAATCAGTTCACAGCCTTCGTAATGCTTCCTATGAGGAGCTTATCACCGTAAAGGACATGGGAGACATAAGCGCCAAAGCCATCTTAGAATTCTTTGGGGTTCCAGATAATCAAGATATATTAGCAAGGCTTGAGCAGGCAGGTGTGAACTTTATATCATCCGAAGAGGATCTTCCAGATGCGGACGGAAGCTTATCAGGGCTTACCCTTGTAATTACAGGGACACTACCTTCCATGGGCAGGATGCAGATGGAGGAATTAGTGAAGAAGCATGGTGGTAAGGTATCGGGAAGCGTGTCTAAGAAGACGGATTACTTGATTGCCGGTGAGAATGCCGGTAGTAAGCTAACCAAAGCAGAGCAGCTGGGTGTAAAAGTCCTGACAGAGGAAGAGCTTTTGAATATGCTTGAGGATTAGGAAAGGAAACTATGATTACATTTAAAGAGATAAAAGAGAACGAAGCCATAAAAACATATATTATACAAGCCGATAATACGCTTTCATCACTTGGGTATACTGAGCATAGTCTCGCACATGTAGCTAGGGTTGCCAATGTAGCAAAATACATTCTGGAGACTCTTTCTTATCCCAAGGAAGATGTGGAGCTGGCTCAAATAGCCTGCTATATGCATGATATAGGTAATATCGTTAATCGTGAGGAGCATGCACAAAGCGGAGCCGTCATGGCCTTTCGTATACTTGACCAGCTAGGTGCAACACCGGAGGAAAATGCTAAGGTAATTGCTGCTATAGGCAACCATGATGAAGGAACTGCGGTGCCTGTAAGTGCTATAGCGGCTGCACTTATACTTGCCGACAAGACGGATGTTAGGCGAAGCCGTGTACGTAATCTTGACCTTCCTAGCTTTGATATTCATGATAGAGTAAATTATGCTGTTGGAGAGTCCAAGGTAGAAATTATTGATAGTGAGATATTTCAATTGAGGCTTACAATAGATACAAGAATAAGTTCTGTTATGGATTATTTTGAAATATTTCTAGACCGCATGCTACTATGTAAAAGAGCTGCTCATAAACTGGAGCTTGAATTTGAATTAATAATAAATAATCAGAAGGTTTTGTAAGATGAAAGGTTGGTGATAGTTAATGCCTATTAGAATACAGAGTGATTTACCCGCTAAAAGGGTGTTAGAAAATGAAAATATATTTATTATGGATGAGGCAAGGGCAACCCATCAGGATATTCGCCCACTCAATATTGCGATCTTAAATTTGATGCCTATTAAAGAGGATACCGAGGTGCAATTACTTCGTAGCCTTTCTAATACACCTTTACAGGTTAATATAACATTTTTAACAACAGGTACTTATGTGGGTAAGAACACACCTACCAGTCACCTTGACCAGTTCTATCTTACCTGTAAGAATGTATATAATCGTAAGTTCGATGGACTTATCATTACCGGAGCCCCGATTGAGCTGATGGAGTTCGAGGAAGTAACATATTGGGATGAGCTGAAAGAAATTATGGAATGGTCAAAAACCCATGTAACCTCCACACTGCATCTTTGCTGGGGAGCACAAGCCGGCTTATATTATCATTATGGAATACAAAAAAGAAAGCTTGATAAGAAAATGTTCGGAATATTTGAGCATAA
>CAZDWP010000065.1:0-9016 GCA_964508985.1 uncultured Herbinix sp.
GAGAACTGATGGAGGATATTGCTGATATATGGGAAGACCTGGACGAGAGGGAGCTAGCAACATCTGAAGATTATCAATATACAAGGCAGTTGATTAATGTAATCGATAGTTTTGTAGATGAAGTATCAGCTTTAAAGCTGAAAGAGGAAGGCTTTTATTCTTGCCCTACACTTAGCTGTATTGAAGCTAGGGACAATAGATTCGCTGCAAGTATGATTAACCGAATCAGAGCACTCTGCAGTAAAATAGATTGCATTATTGCAAGTGCAAATTTTAGTTTTCTATTCAACGATAAAAGAAAACTGTTCCATATTGGATATCATGTATCCTCTCAAATGCTAGATGAAGGTTGTTATGATCTGATGGCTTCTGAATCTGCACTCACAAGCTTTCTCGTGATAGCGAAAGGAGAAGTGCCAGTAAAACATTGGTTCAGATTAGGAAGACCACTGACAATAGTAGAGGGCATTCCGTGTTTTGTATCTTGGAGTGGTACGATGTTTGAGTATCTGATGACGAACCTTGTATTCAAGGAATATGAAGGCTCGGTATATGCACAGACCTCCAGAGCAGCTTTGCTCCAGCAGATGAAATATGCAAAGGAAGCAAAAATACCCTGGGGTATATCAGAATCCCAGTATTATCGTTTTGACCTTAACTCAAATTACCAATACAAGGCCTTTGGTGTTCCGAAGATAAGGCTTCAGCCGGTTCGGAAAAACTCTCTAGTGGTTGCCCCATATGCAACTATGCTGGCTCTTGATATCGCCGACGAGGATTGTATAAGTAATCTGAAGAAACTGAAGGATTTAGGAGCCTATGGTGATTACGGCTTCTATGAATCGATTGATTTTAATATACCAAATGCAGTAGATATGACGCCCTATTGCATAGTGAGATCATATATGGCACATCATCAGGGGATGAATTTGATTGCAATAAATAATTATCTGAATAAGGGTATCATTAGGGAACGTTTTCATGAGGAGCCTATGATAAAAGCTACAGAGGTTTTACTGGAAGAAAAACATCAATCTCATTTGATTTCAATTGCCAAGCGTGGATATACAGTAAAGATCGTAAAGACATTCCTAAAAGAAGATATTTACCGTGAAAGATATATCAACAGTGTAAGCCAATATCCACCGGTTGTAAATTATATGTCAAACGGTAAATATTCTGTGATGATAACCTCAGATGGGGATGGCTTCAGTAAATACGAGGACCGGATGATACATCGCTGGCGATCGGATATTTACGCTGATACAGGTAATTTTATCTATATCAAGGATGTGGAGCAGGGTAAGCTTTGGAGTACCACCTATCATCCGACAAGAACAGAGCCTGAGGATTACCAGGTAGTATTCGGTGCAGACAAGGCGGAATTTAAACGTAGAGACGGTGATATCACATCACACATGATTGTTAGTCTGGATACTGATCATAATTATGAAATACGTAAGGTGGCATTTACCAATCATGGGAATAGGAAAAAGCAGTTGGAAGTGACCAGCTACCTTGAAGTGGTGGATGATATCCATATTGCAGAACTAAGTCATCCTGCCTTTAATAAGCTCTTTTTAGAAAGTGAGTATGTAAAAGAACAGGAAATATTCCTAACAAAGAGACGACGAGGGAATGAAGAGAATAATTCCTATCTTATGCACATGGTAAAGGCAGGAATGAAACTATGCAAAAAAATCGAATACGAAAATGATAGAAAAATGTTTATCGGAAGAAATAATACATTAGAGAATCCCTATTCAGTGGCTAACAGCATCACTTTTCATAATGATTCAGGCTTTTGTAACGATTCGATTATGAGCCTACGAGCGCAATTCTTCGTAGAAGCGGGTGAAACAGTATACATTTCATTTATCACCGGAGTATGCAAAGATAAGGAGGAGGCAATAAGAATAGCTGAGGATCTGAATGTAAGCTATCATGTTGACGAAATTCTCGAGAAATTCAGACTTCATAAGAACCTTGAGCTAAGGTATCTTGATATAAGTAGGGCTCAGTTGAACGCCTTTTTAAACCTTATCAGCCCAATTTACTATCCAACAAATAATTTTCGAGGTCCTGATGAAAACATTAGACGAAACAATATGGACCAAAGCTTCTTATGGAAATTCGGTATATCAGGTGATAATCCCATGCTTCTCTTAATGGTTCGCTCCATTGAAGATGAGAGAATCATAAGGGATGTATTAAAGGCTTACGAATATCTGCGTATGAACCTTGTTATGGTGGATCTGATTATCCTAATTGATTCCAAACCTGGCTATCTGCAGGAGGTAGATGGATTAATTTACGATATGACAAGCTCACTGAGGATTTATGATTCTGGAAGTGGGAAGCCAAGCTTCTTTATGCTGCATACGTACGAGATGGCACCAGCAGAGATTGACTTGCTTTATACTGTGGCTAGAGTAGTGTTTTCAGAGAGAACGGGTATTTATTTTACCGATGTAGAAGAAATGCAGTATGAGCTTCTTGATGAATATTAGACTTGAAGGAGGAATTGACTTGGTCACAATAAACAAACAAACCATACAGGATAAAGCAACAGAAAATTATGAATATTATAACGGCTTCGGAGGGTTTGTCTTCGAAGGCAGAGAATACGAGATTCTGTTAGAGGGTAGTAACAGGCCTCCTGCTCCTTGGATTAATGTTATCTCAAACGAGAGCTTTGGATTTCAGATATCGGAGTCAGGTGCGAGCTTTACTTGGAATATTAACAGCAGAGAGAACAAGATAACCCCTTGGTCCAACGATCCTGTAAGTGATAGAGCCTCAGAGGCGATTTATATACTTGATGAAGTAAGCGGGGAGGTAATGACTCCTATGTCACTGGGAAGATCTGATCGGGGTGTTTACCGAGTAAGGCATGGTTTTGGTTATAGCAGATTCCTTCATGAGGAAGCATCGATCGAGCAGGAGTTAACTGTTTTTACCCCTTTGGAAGAATCGGTAAAGCTGTGGAATCTTAAGTTGATAAACAAATCTGATAAAGTAAAGTATCTGAGTTTGACCTATTATGTTGAGTGGGTACTGGGTACACATAAGGAACATACTAACCCTTACATTATGACCTCCTATGATAAAGAGCAGGAATATTTATTTGCAAAAAACATCTATACTATGAGTTTTAAAAACATGTATTCCTATCTTTTTTCTAATGAGGTGATTAGCAGCTATACTGGAGACAGGCAGGAGTTTATAGGGCAGAAGGGTAGTGTATGGGAACCCCGTGGAGCAGGAATTAAGCTATCCTGTAATACTGGTGTGTCATATGATCCCTGTGGAGCAATTCAGGTATCTGTGGTATTACAGCCTAATGAAAGCAAGACACTCTTGTTTGGCTTAGGGCAGAGCAGTGACCTTAAGGAGATAGGCAAGATTAGAAATAAATATAGGAATGTCACCGCAGCAGATATGGAGCTTGACAGAGTGAATGAATACTGGAACAGGTTGTTAGGGACAGTTAAGGTGAAGACAAAGGACAGAGCTATCGATATCCTACTTAACGGGTGGTTGATATATCAGACTATATCTTGTCGTATTAATGCTAGGGCAGGATTTTATCAGTGTGGAGGTGCTTATGGATACAGGGATCAGTTTCAGGATGCTCTGTCACTCCTATTAACAGACCCAAGTATAATGCGTAGTCAAATACTAATTGCCTGCAGCAGACAGTTTGAGGAAGGAGATGTCCAGCATTGGTGGCATCCGCCGATGGGCATCGGGGTAAGAACGAGAATAACCGATGATTTGCTGTGGTTGCCATACTGCACGGCAGCTTATATCCGAAGCACCGGGGATAGCGGGGTATTAAAGGAGCAGGTGCCTTACATCAAGGGTCCCATGCTTAGGGAGGATCAGCATGAGATTATGTTTACACCAGAAGTATCCGAGAAATCAGAGAGTGTATATGAGCATTGTAAAAAGGCCATTAGTCGCACCGGTTTTGGAGAGCATGGGCTTCCTCTTATGGGTGGAGGTGACTGGAATGACGGTATGAATGAGGTGGGAATCCTAGGGAAGGGTGAGAGTGTATGGCTTGCTTGGTTTGTCTATACCGTACTGGGAGATTTCATTCCCTTATGCTATCAGGAAGGTGATGATAATTACGGCCGTAGGTGGGAGAAGAAAAGAGAAGACCTTCTTCAAAACATCGAAAAGCACGGATGGGATGGGGAGTGGTATCTAAGAGCTTTTTATGACGACGGTACGAAAATTGGTTCCAATGAAAGTGAAGAGTGCAGGATAGACTCAATCAGTCAGTCTTGGAGTGTAATATCAAAGGGTGCAAATGAGGAACGGGCAAAAACAGCAATGCAATCAGCATGGCATTATCTTGTAAAAGAGGAAGAAGGCATATCATTACTCTTGGCACCTCCATTTAATAAAACAAGCAAAAATCCGGGTTATATCAAAAAATATATTCCTGGTATACGGGAAAACGGAGGTCAGTATACCCACGGTGCAATTTGGCTAGCAATCGCATCATCGATGTTGCAGGATTATAACATGGCATATCGGCTATTCACCATACTTAATCCGATTTATCTTACCCAAAACAGGAAGGATGTGCTGAAGTTTGAGAAGGAGCCATATGTAATGACGGCGGATATATCCCTCAGCCCTCCCTATACAGGAAGAGGGGGTTGGAGCTGGTATACAGGCTCAGCAGGCTGGATGTATCAGGGATTATTAAGCTGGTTTTTAGGCATTCGCAAAGAGGAAAATGAGCTAGTCATTGATCCGTCAACACCGGCAAGCTTCGGCGATTATTCTATTGAATATAGGTATGGAAGTTCAGTCTATGAAGTTAAAGTTGAGAGCAGAGAAGAGGGAAGTCTCACAACAAAAACAATCACTATGGATGGCAGATTAATTCAGGGAAACAGAGTTTCGCTTGTAGATGACGGCGCTAGGCATAGTATTATTGTATAGTTAATGCTTGTAATTTAATGTAGAAAATTCTATAATATATTTATATATTATTTTTATGTTAATTTTAGTATGTTTACTTATAGATAAAGGAATAAAAATGAACCTTATATGAACGGAGAAGTTTATGAACCATGGATTTATAAGAGTAGCGGCGGCCAGTCCCAATATAAGACTAGCAGATTGTAGCTACAATACAGAGCAGATTATTAATTGCATAGAAAAGGCTGAGGAAAATCAAGTAAAACTCATGGTATTTCCTGAACTTTGTGTTACTGGTTATAGTTGTGGAGATTTATTCTTACAGGATATACTTCTTCGCCATGCCATGGAAGAGGTAAAAAATATAGCAAAGGCTACCGATAATAAGGAACTTATCACTGTAATAGGTTTTCCTTATGAAAGGCAGGGAAAGCTTTATAATACAGCCGCTATCTTGAGCAGAGGGAAGATATTAGGTCTAGTACCCAAAATGAGTATACCTAATTACGGAGAGTTTTATGAAAGCAGGTATTTTTCTATCGGACCCAAGGAAGCTGTAGTGGTGGATTTTCTGGGAGAAGAGGTATGTTTTGGTTCAAGATTGTTATTCGAATCCATGGATATGCCGGATTTTATATTAGCCGTAGAAATCTGTGAAGACTTATGGATTCCCATGTCTCCGGGTAATTCTCATTGTATTGCTGGTGCAACTGTGATAGCCAATTTATCAGCAAGCAATGAGATAATTGGAAAGGCAAAGTATAGAAGAGAGCTTGTACAGAGCCAGTCAAAAAGATTGATTTGTGGATATGTATATTCTGATGCCGGTGAAGGAGAATCCACTACAGATTTAGTCTTTTCAGGACATAACTTGATAGCTGAGAATGGTAATATACTCTCGGAAGCAGAGCCCTTTCATAATGATATAATAATAAATGAGATAGATTTAGGAATTATAAAAAGCGAGAGAATAAGAATGAATACCTATTGGGGACAAGACTGTGCAGATTACACCCGAATTAAGTATTCATTTTCAGACAATGATTATGAGCTAAAACCATATGAATTAGTAAGAAGAATTGATCCCTCACCTTTTGTTCCGGAGGGAATTATGGAACGAAAAGAGCGTTGTAAGGATATATTTACAATTCAAGCCATGGGCTTAAAGGCAAGGCTTTCTCATGTTGGGTTGGAACGTGCAATTATAGGAGTATCCGGTGGCTTAGATTCAACCCTGGCTATGCTGGTCTGCCATGAGACATTTGAGCGTATGGGACTTGATAGGAAGGGGATACTTGCTGTAACCATGCCATGCTTTGGTACATCCTCCCGTACCTATAGCAATGCAATAGCTCTATCAGAGAGTCTTGGTGCAACAGTTATGAACATACCTATTAAGGATGCTGTTCTACAGCACTTTAAGGATATAGGGCAGGATATAGATATACATGATATTACTTATGAGAACTCTCAGGCAAGAGAAAGAACCCAGGTTCTTATGGATTTGGCAAATAAGTACAATAGTTTGGTAATTGGAACTGGTGATATGTCAGAGCTTGTACTGGGTTGGGCTACCTATAACGGAGATCATATGTCTATGTATGGAGTTAATTCTTCCGTTCCTAAGACACTAATTCGCTCCATGGTGGAATGGTTTGCAGAATCTACAGATAATGAAAAACTGTCAGAGGTATTAAAGGACATATTAGATACACCTGTCAGTCCGGAACTAATTCCTGTTAGCGGGGAAAACGAATATCAAAGAACTGAGGATTATATAGGACCCTATGAGCTCCATGATTTCTTTATGTATTATGTTCTTAGGTATGGATTTTCACCTCAGAAGGTGTTTCGAATGGCGAAGGTGGCATTTGCACAAAAGTATAATGACGAGGAATTAATAAAATGGCTACAGCTGTTCTATAGCAGATTCTTTACCCAGCAGTACAAAAGATCATGTCTTCCAGACGGGCCTAAGGTGGGAACAGTGGCCATATCTCCAAGAGGAGATTTAAGGATGCCAAGTGATGCTAAATCAAAGCTTTGGTTGGATGAAATAAAACGTATATCATTATAGAATAAATTGCTATATTATAATTTGTATTACATTAAAAGTGACTAGATATAATCAAGATTTCCAACATAGAAAAGGAGACAAATATGGCACTAAGGATTATTACTGATTCGGCATCGGATATACCTAAATCGGTTATCAAGGAATATGGATTACATGTTATACCTACACCTGTTGTAATAGATGAAATAGATTATTTTGATGGAGAGACAATAGTTCCTGAAGAATTTTATGATGTTCTAAGAAGCGGCAAGGATATTAAGACATATCACGTAAATTCTCAGATGTTTTATGATAATTTTTTACCTTATGCTCAGAATAATGATGAAGTAATATACATTTGTTTTTCTACCGGAATAGCAGGAACCTTTAATGCTGCTAATATTGCTAAGACAGAGCTTTTAGAGGAGTATCCAGATTTTGATTTAACTATTATTGATTCAAAGTGTGCATCATTGGGCTTTGGAATATCTACATATTATGCGTTGAAAATGCAAGAGAATAGTGCTAGTAAGGAAGAAATCATAGAAGCGATTGAATGGCATTGTAACCATATGGAGCAAATCTTTACAGTTAAGACCTTGGATTACCTCCTAAAGGGAGGGCGACTAAGTAAAACATCAGCACTTGCGGGAGGCTTACTCGATATAAAGCCGATTATACAAGTTAATGATTTAGGTGCTCTCGAATCCATAGAAAAGGTCAGAGGAAGACATAAATCCTTGAAACGTATGGTCGAAATGGTTGGTGAAAGAGGTAGGGACTTGTCCAACCAGGTTATTGGTCTTGTGCACGGTGATGATGCTGAGACTTTGGAAGAAGTCAAGGAGATGCTAAAGAATACATATGGATGTAAGCATTTTATAGAGAACTATGTTGGTTGTGCCATAGGAGCCCATACAGGACCAGGTATTATCGGTATAATATTTCTTAATGAGGGGTCACCCTATAAAAAACATATATAATAATTTTTTATACTAGAACAACGTTCTATAAGTAATCGGCCGAAAATATGTAGCCAGTTACTTGCAGAACGTTGTTCTAAGAAGGTGCTATGTAAGTATGGTTAGGGTGCTACTTTTGCTTTGTCGAGCGCAACCTTAATTGCTTCAATCAGAAGAGTCTGAGTATACCTACTGTCATCCCTAAGCTCTAGCTGGTCTATGGGAATATCATTGCTTAATTGTACTGATATTTCATCTAAGGCGGGTGCAACAAGGGGATACATAGTGGTAATTGTTTCATCAATATTAACGATGCGCACCGAATTAATATGGTTTTCATCCAATACCACTTCAAGATTGATTACAGTATCACTAAGTGGAATGGAGGAGGTCCATACTCCGGCTTTATATAGCTTAGTTTCAGAGGCGACATCTTCATTATCCTTTCCACTGAACATAAATATCAGCAGAAGAATTAGAAGAATACCTAAAGCAGCAAAAATCACTGTATATATAATTTCTTTTAATTGGATAACGACTATTTTCGTCTTTGCCATTTCTATCCTCCGGAGCATATTTGCTTCATTGTCTTAATCTTATTATATATTATTAATAAGTATAATAAATTATGCCGACAAGTTGAGTCTGTGTATTAAAAGTTAATTTTTGATTCTTATAATGTGTTTGTGACTTTGATAAGTATATTTAGATAATGGGGTGTATATATGTCCTTACAGTATTATCTAGGAAGTGCCGGTTCCGGTAAATCCTATCAGATGTATAAAAATATAATAATGGAATCGCAGAAAAACCCCGGAACGAATTACTTGATAATCGTACCGGAGCAGTTCACCCTGCAAACACAGAAGGATATCGTATCCATGCACCCGAACCATGGAGTCATGAATGTGGATATCTTATCTTTTATGCGCTTTGCTTATCGAATATTTGATGAGGTTGGAGGAAACGATTTTCCAATATTAGAGGATACCGGCAAAAGCATGGTAATACGAAGGGTAGTGGCAGATAAGAGAAAGGAGCTTGTTCTCTTTGGAGC
>CAZDWP010000066.1:0-8866 GCA_964508985.1 uncultured Herbinix sp.
ATCGTAAGTATAAAACAACATAGGCCTCTTAAGATTGGCATAATCAAAGAACACCGATGAATAATCTGTAATTAAGCAATCAGATATGAGATACAATTCAGAAATATCATCGTACTTACTTAGGTTGTAAGCGAAATCCTCCAGACCGGTAACATCTATAGAATCAGCAATAAAATAATGGGTACGTAGAAGTATTACATATTCATCACCCAGTTTCTCTTTCATTAGGTTTAGGTCAAGCTTTAGTGTGAATTTGTATTGACCCTTGGTATAATATTCGTCGTCTCTCCATGTAGGAGCGTATAGAATGGTTTTCTTATTCTTCGGTATACCAAGCTTGTCCTTTATTTTACTGGCAATCTCATCTTTATTATCCCAGTGCATAATGTCATTTCTAGGATACCCTGTCTCAAGCATGGTTTTGTTATATATAAAGCATCTCTTGAAAATATCACTGGAATATTGGTTAGCAGCTATAAGATAATCCCAGGATCTTGACTGCATATAGGTTTGCTTCTTGTATCTTGGGGTTGCTGAATTAATATCCTCAAGATCGAAGACCAAGCGCTTAAGGGGTGTACCATGCCATGTCTGTAGAAATTCATTTCCGCGTCTTTTCTTAATCCATACGGGCTGCCTACTATTAAAGATGTAATACTTGCATCGGGCAAGATAATAACAATATCTTATGCTGAATCTCCTTACCTTAATATGCTTGTAAGGTATATTGGTGCGTTTGTTCTCAATAACCCATATAAATTTATATTTATCAGGATAATTCTTTTGAAGGTATTCATACACATACTTGGGACTATCAGAATAGCTTTTACCAAAAAAGCTCTCACAAAAAACCCAATTATCCTTAAGTGATGTCTTAAGAAAAATCTTTCTGTATAAGAATTTAGGAAGCTCCCTCTTATTCTTAAATAATCTAATTATTTTTCTCCTTGCAAGATGAACCGTTACAATTCTTTTGGCTTTCTTGTAATCTCCTTTATAAAAAGCTCTCAATATTCTCTTCTTATATCTCTTATAAGAGCGAATTAATTCCTTACTCATCTTTGATATCAAGCCATGTAGTATATTAAAATTCTCTATAACCTCCCTCGAAGCCTTCTTCCTTTTTAATTTCGGTGCGAAATATCTGAAGGTATAATAGATAATCTTCTTATCCAAGCGTCTTCTTAGATCACTCTCGGGAGCTATAAGCGTCTTAGCATACTCATATGTCTTAACATATTCAATAAAGCTTTTGCTTCCCTTCATTTGGCCCAAGGACGGGAAATTAATTGAATCATTATGATTACGCTTGATATACTGGGAATCCATATTCCTAGAAAAATTATTGGCCTTATCAAGAACCTGAAGCAAAAATGGATAATCAGATAAATATATAATATCCTCGTTAAACCTTATCTTATTATCCTCAATCAGCTGTCTTTTCATAAGAATATGAAGTACAGTTATACTTCTTACACTCTTTCTCCTGGAAAACAGCTCATAAAAAGCCCGTTTCTGTTTTAATTCCTTATATTCTTCCTCAGTTAAATGTTCTAAGCCATCATCTTTATCATCTTTATCATCATTATGCTTATTATCCCTGTCGTCCTCATCATCACTTATGGAACCATCCTTCTCAGGCCTTCCATCACTGTCTGACGTATCCTGTTGTTGCTCAGAGGAGTCACTATCCTTATCGCCTTCTCCTTCCTCAACATCATCTTCATCCTCGTCTTCATCTTCCTCTTCATAAAGCTTTCTAAGGAAGAGACTTCTTTGGAACCAGGTCCATACCTTTTTGCCATATACCACATCGGCACCATTATTGTCAGCTGTATAAACAATTTGCTCTAAAGCATTAATATCAAGATAATCATCACTATCCAGAAAATATATATATTCTCCCTTAGCCATGGACAGACCAAGATTTCTGGCTGCTGCCACTCCTGTTTCATCCTCTAAATGGGCAACTTTAAGATTTAGTTTCTTGCCATACTCATCAACACATCCGTCAATATCTTCACTAACGTGATCACAAACAATTAGCACTTCAAAATCCTTAAAGCTTTGATCCTCTAAACTCTCCAAGGCATCCTGAAGAAAATGAATTCCCTTATGAAATGGCATAATTATGCTTATCTTCATATATCTAAACCCCCTTATAACGGTATTATTATAGTAAATACCAAGTTTCACTTTTTATCTATTAGTTATCCTTAATAATAATGATAGGTCCTTTATATTTACCATCGCTTAATTCATCACCAAATAAAATGGATGATCGCTTCACCTTGATAGCAGGGCGTATAGCATCATTACGTCGCCCCACAAAATGACCATAGGTTACATTTCCTGAGGATAATACATAGGCCGAATAATGGTTAGTTATTCCAGGTGAGCGAAACCACCAGCAGGTGTTTTTGTTTTTCTTATTACGATATCCCTCAACGAGCGCATGCTCTGTTATTTGAACTGTTCTACTCCGGCTTTTACGTCTTGAACCCTTCTGAAAGCCATAATCTGTATTACTAACATCCTTGTTAGTAAGTAAGAACACCTTATCTATTGTTTTGTTACCACCCCAACTACCGTACTTTGTGTTACTTTTGGTCTTAATTTGGGTATCGCAGATTGCATCTGCTTCATACTTCATAAAAGCCTTATCAAGAAAAGCTTTGTTTAACCACTCTCTTATGGTGGATGTCTCCCAGGTTACACTGTCGTAGGTATCATTATAAAACTTGCATATAAGTCCATATTCTGATAGCAGATATACTGTATCGTCATTTACCTCAAGTACTCTCCATAATATTGGTTCCTTTCCGTTATCAATTATATTGTCCTGTTCATACCTGCCAAAAAACACCCTGCTGCCCTTCCATTCATCATCATCGGTATAATTAGAACCATTAACCGGATTAGCTATAGGTATGGGCTCATCCATTGTGGCATTAACAGTAAGTGAAATAGTACTTTCAGAAATAACATTTCCTATATTGACAGTAACTACTACATCTACATTACCCTCGGCAATA
This sequence comes from uncultured Herbinix sp., assembly GCA_964508985.1. GTDB lineage: Bacteria > Bacillota > Clostridia > Lachnospirales > Lachnospiraceae > Mobilitalea. Next base: position 3,036 of record CAZDWP010000066.1, read on the forward strand.
CCTGTAACATATCCATATATGCCTTCTTTCCTAACTACTGCAATATTTAAGTTAGTAGACTGAAAAGAAACGCTCTTGTAGACACCCTTGGAAACCATGGCTCTATATCTGAAAGTCTCACCAACTGATAATATGTTAGTCTTAGGATCTACTAACAATTTGCCTGGAATCACCTTAACATTGGTCACTAATTCATAGATATTGTTATTTATCTCTACCTTTGTCTTTATCTTGGTTTCACCTACATTATTAGCAATAATATAGGAATTGCATATGGTAGCTATACTAGTGTCCAATGCTTCCATGGACACTACACTTATTTTATCATTAGTATTTGAAGTTGGATTAAGCAATAATGTATTGCCTGCATATATTTCTACATCATTTGCTATTGAAGCAATTAGCTGGTCTTCTTCTGATTTGTTTTTACCCTTTATATTTGCAAACATATCTTCCCTCCAAATCATAATAATATATTCTTCATTCATATATTAATAATTATATAACTTCTACGGATTATAAACAATGTTAACATTGTTCATCTACTATTGCTTTTTACCATATCTTAAGGGTATTGATACACGTTTATTGAAGAAAGCAATAATCGGTCCCATAAAAAATGCAGTAACTAATGTTCCAACACCAACAGTAGCGCCCAGTAGAAAACCAATAATAGTACATATAAGGTCAGATCCGATTCTACAATACTGAAAACGGGCAACCTTCTTTTCTGATAATATTAGTGCCACTGCATCATATGTAGATACGCCTAAGTCACCTATAAAATACAAGGACGAACCGAAACACAGAATAATAATTCCAACAATCAGGAAGAGGCCTCTAACCATAATTGATGGGTTAGGAAACCTTGCATCAAGAAACCAGGAGCTAAATTCTACTACATATCCCAATAGAAAGATATTAATAACAGTACCTAGACCAATCTTTCGTCGGTCAATAAAAAATATAAAAATTAACATTATCAAATTTAATATCATATAAAATGTTCCAAAGCCTATGGGCATGTGCTTCCATACGCCATGGGCAAACACTTGGAATGGATCCATTCCAAATGCAGAAAAATTAAACATTCCCACACTAAAGCCCGCAACCAAAACACCAGTAATCGTCATTAGTATCCTTAGTTTTTTTTCCTTCATTCTTTTCTCCATCTCGTATTGTTATAGTAATCATAATCTATATATATTATATACATTATTCTTGTTTTGGCAAATAAAACTCCAGCCAATATGACTGGAGTTTTGTATTGATATATAGTAGAAGAGACGATAACTCTTAGTATTCCAACCTAGTAAAAGTAACTGAAGTTTCTCACGGTAGCTAATGAAAATATAATCACTAGAAGCCAAAGACCTAATGAACCAATCGATAAGCCAAGTCCTATCTTAGACCGTCCTCTATATTGATTATTAGGATCGTTGAGACCAATTATGCTTGTTATCAAGCCCACTATCCCACCAATAAAGATTAACGGATAGAAGCCTAAAGAAGCAAATACTACTGATACTGTAGCTAAGGCTTTCCCTTGATTATTATATACTTTATTATTAGTATTAACCAGCTGCCCACAGGATAAACAGACATCTGCATTTAAGGTCAGCTCATTGCCACAATTAGTACAAAATTTTCCCATAAGTTCACATCCTCTCAATTATTCATATTCTTAACTGATTTTACCAAACCCGCATTATAACTGTCAATGCATAATAAGTGCTATGTATGATGGTACTTATATTGGATATATCTATTTGTCATATGCCTCATGTTCAACTCCAACCTCTGTAGGAAATTATCTAGAGGTAACAATATTCACACGATATTCTGGCACTGCTTTACATAAATAAGTCATATGGACCTTAAAAGCTCCTAAATAGATAGTAAAAAATAACAAAGCCGACCAATATATGATATGGCTTTGTTATTTTTTATAATATTATTTAAATGATTTGTTATTTAACATAATCTGAATACCTAGGACTATTATTAACTTCAATTTTATAAACAGCGTTATCTTTTGTTAGTATTTCATAATAATCTAATTTGCTTTTGCCTGGGACGATAATGTAATCGGTATATGAGGAGGATGAAGCGTCTTTTTCATATTCAACCCCGCCTAAAGCTTCTTCCAGGTCTGACTCGCTCATGCCAATAGTAATATTACGGGGAATCACTATGTCCGTATTATTATTGTAGTCACCAGACTTTACAGAAGTCATAAAGCAATTTTCAATAGAGGTTGCGCCCTCACTATAGTTATTGGCTATTACCTTCAGCTCTTGATTATCATTCACAAGTGAAACCCATCCATATGAACGACCTGCTATAATCATATCCTTTGATTCTTTTTTAATCTCCCAACCATTGGAGATAAAAGAGCTTACCGGTGCCGGTAGCTTATACAATTCCCCTCCATACTGTACAACAAATGTATCAAAACTATCTCCTAGCTTATCTGGAGCTTTATATTCATTTACAACCTCTGGTACTTCCATGCTTATATCACTTATTGCGAAGTCATCGGGTATTGAAGCGTTTTGAATCTCAATTGACTCAATGCTGCCCGATTCCCTTGACACTAATATTTCAACCTCTTGATAATAATCATATTCGTATGAAAGTCTTGTATGATATTCGCCATCATAGGTATAGCTAGGGGTTCCATAAGCCTCTTTTATGTCTTCAACAGTAGCTTTCCTCTTTCTCTCCGGTTTCTTTTGTCTCCTTTATTTCGTCAATAACCTCTACTTCATCAGGCTCTTCTATGTCATCAGGCTCTTCTATGTCATCAGGCTCTTCTTGAAGCGTATTCTCAGTAGAATTTACCTCTTTACTTTCTAAGGTACCATCTTCATCAGCTTTATCTCCATTAGTAGTTAAAGAATCCTCCGTCTCTCCTTCTTGTTCTATTATATCTGGCTGCTCATTAGAACTGATAGTACTATCTTTATCTGAGCAAGCGGTTAGCAAAATGAACATAGATAAAACAAGTAAAGATAAGATAATTTTCTTCACGATACAATCCCCCCTAAATGTAATTTTATGACTAACTCAACATGTAAATATCTTGATAATTTTACCATATACCAAGTATTTCTGTCAAATAATATCTCTTTATTAAATTGGGGTGTTCATAGCACTCTTTGTGCTCACTATTTTGCATCTTCACTTTTGCTGTCCTCATCCTCGGTAGATAATTTTTAAATTATATTACCAACAAAAATCCTTTTCTTTTATACTAATTATTATGTTTCTTTATCGAATGAATGTCAATTGTGATTCGGTGATAATTATCGTTCAGCAGAAAAGAAGGCTTCCATCAATCGGATTATACTATCTAAATCCTTTGCTCCCATAGTTTCCATTGCAGAATGCATAGCCAGAAGAGGCACTCCAATATCCAAAGCCCTAGCTGGCAGCTGCGTAGATATAACCGGTCCCATCGTGCCACCGGCAGTTGCATCTGACCGGTTGACAAACTTCTGGTAAGGAATGTTGTAATCCTCACATAACTGCTGAAGAATTGCAATTGCTCCGGTATCATATGCGTAGCGCTGCGCTGTATCTATCTTAACAGCAATCCCTTTATTTAGCTCTGCTGTATTCGTTGGATCAAATTTTGCTCCATAATTCGGATGATAAGCCTGTGCTACATCGACGGAAAGGATAAAGCTTCTATGGAGCACTTCATATAAGTCCATTCGGGTTTTGCCTAAGGATTGGAATATCTTTTCAAGCAGCATGGTGGTAAATAAAGAAGCACTTCCCTGCTTTGTCCGATTTCCAATTTCCTCATTATCAAATAGACAAATCATATGGATATCCTTATCATTTCCCTCGCCGATAATACCTTGAATAAGTCCATACACAGAAGATAGATCATCCAGTCTAGGTGCACAGATAAATTCATCCGAAGCACCTACTGTGCAAGCTTTATCCATATTATAGATAAATAAATCATAGTCCAGAATATCTTCTGCCGATACATCTAAATGCTGGGCTAAATGCTTTTTAAAGTAATTATGTAAATCTTCATCATCTGCCATCCCCAGGATAGGAAGCACATCCTTCTGCTTGTTTATTTCTACGCCTTTATTCACTTCCCGATTGAGATGGATTGCCAGATTAGGTATAACCATCAAGGGTTTCTTAATATCAATCAATACTTCCTTAGGTTTAAAAAGCTGTTCACTCCTTAATGATACCTTTCCTGAAATTGATAAAGGTCTGTCAAACCAACTGGATAGGATCATTCCCCCATAGCTTTCGGTGTTCAGCCTTATATAGCCCTTTTCTCTCATTTCCGGATTTGGCTTAATTCGAAAGGATGGAAAATCCGTATGGGCAGCGGCAATTCGCAGAATCATATCCTCACTAACCGATTCACCTACCCTAAAGGCGAATAGAGCTGTATCGTATAATTTTATATAGTAGGAACCACCCTTTTCTAAACTCCAGGTTTCTTCAAAGGATATACACTTAAAGCCTGCCATGTCTAGGATCTCACTACTATTCTTAACTACGTAAAAGGGTGATGTAGAGTTATCTAAAAATGTATAGAATTGTTCTGTCTGAATCATCGTTTCCTCCAGTGTATATAATATGTTTTAAGCTATCCATAAGATGCTTACTAATGAAATGTAGCTTGTCATAGTAATCATTCTTCCTATAATAGATAAACCTATCATATAATATTTATGGTCCTGTTACAACTATCATACCATAGAGAAGACGGTTATCTCGACTTAATTAGATATAAAAAAGCAATTATATGATGACCTCACCAAGCTTAGCAAGCAAAAACGAAGCCACAACTTCCTTTTTCTTTGTCTACAGATGAGCTAGCAAGATTTACTTCTCTATATCATCCAATGTACCAAATATATAGCCCATCTCTTCCCACTTCGTAAGTAACTCATCTAAAATTTCAGAATTTGTCTTTGATGTACTATGAAGGAGAACGATTGCCCCTGGATGAATTCGACCTAATAGCTTTTTAAATGCCTCCTCTTTTGTAGGTTGTTTATCATTATACCAATCAACATAAGCAAGACTCCAAAAGAAGGTTTTATATCCTAGCTCTTGTGCCATTTTCAAGTTATTTTCACTATATTTGCCTTGTGGTGGGCGATAATGCTTTGTTAGTTCTTGACCAGTAGCTTCTCTAAATGCATTCTCTAAATCTTCTATTTCTTTACGAAACGCTTCCTTAGTTGATATCTTAGACATATTGGGATGATTGTATGTATGATTAGCAACACTATGTCCTTCATCCACCATACGCTTTACCAAATCAGGACTTGATGTTATATAATTGCCTACTAGGAAGAAGGTTGCTTTTACATTATGTTTTTTTAATGCATCAAGTATAGCAGGTGTGTAGCCATTTTCATAACCAGCATCAAAAGTAAGATAAATAATTTTCTTATCTACATCGCCAAGGTAGTAGGCATCATATATCTTTAATTCAGTTGCAGATACATTTCCTGTAGGTGGTTGACCTTCTGTGGAAAACCCAAGCCCCCAATTTTCTTCACTTTCCTTTACAAAATCGTTTCTATGGGCATTTGCTAATATTGCTATTCCACCACCTAAAAAATAGGAAAAAGTAAACAGTAAGAGATAAAATATAATTATTTTTAATTTAGACTGTTGCATAAATAACTCCATATAATATTTATTACTAGTATATTTGATGGAGTGCTTAGTAATTCATTTATGCATTGTACTATTTAAATAATAAATAAGTTCGTAAATGGCAATGTACTGGGTGGTGTCCGTAGTATAGGGATTTACCCACTTATAAATGTACT
>CAZDWP010000067.1:0-8854 GCA_964508985.1 uncultured Herbinix sp.
ATATCATCCTTCTCAGCCAATACAGATTTTATACCCAGCATAATTCTGGAAAGCTCACCGCCGGATGCTACACTGGATAATGATTTCATCTCTTCACCAGGATTTGTAGATATAATGAATTCTGCATCATCATAACCGTTTGATGAATATGTATTACTTCTATTAAAAACCATTTCAAACTTAACATCTAAAAAATTCAAGGCGATTAAGGCTTCTCTGATTTTGATAGTTAGCTCCTTTGCCTTTTGTCTCCTTATATCAGATAATTTACTCGAAAACTTATCAAGTCTTAATTCCTCGACCTCTAAGGATTTCCTAAGCTTATCCATATATGCATCATAATCCTTATATCTCTCAAGCTTCTCTTCACATTCGATTAAGTAGCTCTGTATCCCTTCAATTTGGCTTCCGTATTTCTGCTTTATATGATTAACCAAGTCCAGTCTCTTAGTTACTTCACTTAATTCCTCCTCATAATTATCCATAGTCGATAAATACTGGGATAAATCCTTATTAAATCCATTAAGAATATCCTCAATGTCAGTGGCCTGAGTTAGAAGTCCTCCCAGCTTATCATCATATTCCACGAGCTTTGTAAGTTGGCGCACAGCTCTACCTATACTGTCACTTGCTTCATTAGGCTCGTTACCCGTTAAGCTGTATATTGTCTGTAGGCCTTCGGATATAGTATGGGCATTGGCAAATTTTCTATATAACGCCGACAGCTCATCATCCTCTCCGGCTACAAGAGCTGCACTTTTAATCTCATTTACTTCATATTCTAAAAATGAAATCTCACGTAATCTTTTCTCTTCATCGACTCCGGCATTATCGAATTCATGCTTAATTGACATATAGGCCTTATAGGATTCAGAAAGCTCCTGTTTAAGCTCCCCTATCTCATCTCTGGCAAAGCGATCCACAATCTCTAGGTGCTTTGACTTACGAAGCAATGATTGATGCTCATGCTGTCCATGAATATCTATCAAAAGCTCAGCAATTGAAGCAATAATACTCCCCGTTACATTCTCGCCGTTTAATTTATAGATACTTCTAGTAGGCATTATCTTTCTAGATATTATTATCTGATTGTCTTCCATTGGAATATCAAGATTACCCATAGCCTCATGGACTTCCTTGTCCTTAGTCTCAAAAACAAGCTCAACAAGGGCATAATCTGCTCCGCTACGAATTATTCCCTTTGACACCTTAGCTCCTAGGGCACAGTTAATTGAATCTATGATTATGGATTTGCCTGCGCCGGTTTCACCGGTTAAAATATTCAAATGATTTTTAAAATACACTTCCACTTCGTTAATAATCGCAAAGTTTTTAACATGCAGACTTATAAGCAAATCGCAACCCCCTTAGTATGCTGTCCTAGAAATATTAAACGTATGTTCTGAATGCATTTTATCATAATCAACCTTAATAATCAATTATCTCTTGTAATAAGAAAATATTTTAGTCTATTTCACTAATAAATAATGGTCTTTCTACGAAATACCACAAAAGCATAAAAACTGTACCAGCTACCAAAAACTGTATGCTTTTGGTAGCTGGTACCGATATAATCGATATAATTACTGTTTTATTATTTATTCTGACCTCTATTTTACAACTTTAACCTTACAGGTCAGCCTCCTACCATTCACAGTTGCTGTAATATTAGTGGTTCCTACATCACGGGAAATAACATTACCATTATTATCAACAGTTGCAATTGCCGGATTGTCAACATCCCAGCGAACTCTTGTAGTTGCACCCTCTACCCATAATTCAGCACGCTCATATTGTCCTAATGTCAGCTTATTTCTACTAAGTCCTATTACAGTAACCTCAGTTGTGGCTGTCTTACCTGAGTCTGTCATCACAGTAATATACGCAGTTCCTGTAGCATTTGCCTTTATTCTTCCGCTAGATTTATTTACACTAGCAACTCCGTTATTATCTGAGCTCCAGGTCTTTCCGTCCGTTGATCCAATAGGGTTTAGTACAGGCCTAATCTCTCTTTGTTCTCCCTGTATCATGACTACCTTCTTATCAGATAGTATTACAGATGTTGCTGGTACTCTTTTAAATACTGTAACATGGCATATTGCAAACTTCTGACCGGAATCCTGCGCAACAGCATAAACCATAACTGAACCGTCCCTAAGTGCTGTTATATTTCCATCCTCATCTATAATGACTATATCATTTACCTCTACATCAGGATTTACCACAGAAGTTGCTTTCCATAGGGGCTTTTTATATGAAGCATTGCTTGGGGTTACCTTTGCCTTTAGTTTTTTGGTTTCTCCGACTAGCATCGTTAGTGAGCTTTTATCCAATGTAATCTTTGTCACCAATCTAACTACCTCAACCTCACTACTTGCTTCAGCACCGCTACCATCCAGTGCATATGCAGTGATTGTAGCAAACCCCATTTTATGTCCTGTAACCTTTCCCTTCTTGTTAACTGATGCAACATCCGAGTTACTGGATACCCATCTAAACTGTTGGTCTGTGGCGGCTTCATTCTCAACTTTCACTGAAATAGTAAATGATTTATCAACACCCACCCTATATTCATTAGGATCCAGCGACATCGAGGTTATTCGTTCTCTAACCGTAACCACACAGTTGGATGTTATGCCTCCATCTTTAGTGGTGGCTGTTATAATAGCCATTCCTACACCAACGCCTACCACTTCTCCTGTATCTGTAACAGTGGCCACCTTATCATTAGAGCTCTTCCATTCAACTCCAAGATTAGAAGCTCCGCTTGGAGAAATTGATGCTTTAAGATCAAAGCTTTCCCTAATATAGATAGTCTTCTCTGAGAAATTCAGAAGTAGTCCACTTACCGGTTCTTCTACTGTTACCTTAACATATGACATACCACCGGCTTCGGTTCTTACTATTATAAAGGCCACTCCTGGTCCTTTAGCGGTCACTTTTCCAGCATCATCGACTACAACAATCCTTGTGTCACTAGCCTCCCAAAACAACTCTGAATCAGTCGCATTAGCAGGTATTAATGTGTATTTCATCTCATGGTTCTGTCCAGTCATAAGCTTTAGCTCTGGACTATCGAATTTTACACCTTCGGCTATCTGGCGAACTGTTACTGTACTGTAAGCCGTATGGCCTCCGTCCAGGGTCTTTAACATAATGACCGTTGAGCCAACTTGCCTTGCTGTTACTCGTCCTGCTGCATCTACAGATGCTACATTTGGTTTCGTAGAACTCCAAGCAACTGCTGTCTTACTGGCATTTAAAGGCAGTACAGAATAAGTAAGCCTTTGTGATTGCCCAACGTACATGGTAACTTCCTTCTCGTCTAAGGCTACGGTTGCCACAGGTACTTCTATGGTTATATTACATATTTCCATTACCTCTGGTCTATCCGCCGATCTGGCAATTATGGTCACTTCACCGGGCTTAACAAGTGTTACGAGTCCATTATTATTGACTTTTGCAATCTGATCATTGGATGATGTCCATATAATCTCTTTATTCAAAGCATTTTCAGGATATACTATAGCTCTTAGCTGAATACTCTTAGCATCTATATTAATATATACATTGGTATCGCTTAATGCTATTCTTGTAACCGGTTGTCTGATAGTGACATGGCTATAGCCTACTACAATATTATCCTCATTAATAGCAGATATTACTGCATTTCCTCCTGCAACACCCTGCACTGTCACGGTTAAGGGATTTGCTTCGATAATTCTAACCACTTTTTCATCAGATGACTTCCAGTTAAGCTTTATGCCGCTTAACTTAGGCATTACATTAGCATGAAGAGTCTGATATTCACCAATTGCAAGATTAAGTGTCGGCGGGTCAATAGTAATACTGGAAACTGATTGCTGTACGGTAATCTCACATGTAGCTCGTTTTTCCACGCCATTTATGTTCTGATGCACAGTAATAATTGCAACGCCTGGACGCTTGGCTGTTACAAGCCCATTATCTACTGTTGCTATATTCGGGTCACTGCTGCTCCAAGTTACCGGTACATTAGGGTCAGTTACTAATTCCCGTAGTAGTAATGTGCCCGATGTATAGAGCATTGCTTCTGTTACAGATAAAGATATGCCATCTATTACAGTTACATCAATAGTCTTATCATAAATCAAATCTTCATCATATAGCTTCGATGCAGTCTGGTATATAAGATGTATTCTAGCTTTTCCCTTCATTTTTGCTGTTATAATACCGGAGGTAGCATTAACATGAGCTATATTTATATCAGTGCCCTTTTCATAAACAACCTTAAAAACACCAAAGTTAGGTATGTTGGAATTCTCTACTATGCTATATGTATCTCCTACGTTCATTATAATACTCTCATTCGTAAGATTAATAGGTACAATAATCTTCATATACGCATAGGGAGCTTTGGTATTATAACTATAACTTTCATTGGCGTATGCAAATATTTCATATGTTCCTGCTTTTACCTTGCTAAATATAACATTTCCACTGTTTTCATTGATTGAATAAGTCATCTTATCTTTAGTGGGTTTCTTTTCTGTGCTACTGTCAATTATCTCCCACTTTAAATTCACTGCATAAGATGCATTTGATTCAAGCACAAAATTAGATGGTACGCCTTTCACCGGGGTAAAATTATTTTTATCATTTCCCGAATTATGAATCACATCATCAAAGGTCAAGCTGAATTTTGGTGCAACAACAACCATCATGGGTATAGACAAAGGCAAACCTTTTGCTGACATGGTACTGGTAGTAGCGGTTATCTTAGCGCTTCCGCTTCCGACTGCTGTAACCTTTCCTGTCTCATCAACTGTTGCTACACTTTCATTATCACTTTCCCAAATTACTGCAGATGCCGATATAGCGCCTCCGGATACTGTCTCTATTTCATCCTCAGGTATATAATCAACATATTTTACATATATTTGTTTTTTAGAGTCATCTATTTCATTTATTACAAGTATTCTATCCTCATTAGTTGTTGCTATAGTCATGCCAGTTTTTTGGTAATCATATTCCAGATTAACCATTACTGAACAGCTTAAGGTGTAAGTGTTGGTACCTTGCTTAACAATTGCTGTTATTGTAGAGTAACCAGGGCCTTTTCGAACCATCTTAGTAAAACTAGATGGATAATCTGTTTTTTCAAGAACTACAACACTGGGTTCAGATGACACCCACTCTACTTCAGTTTCACTTTCCCAACCTTTGGCAGAGATGTTTAACAAGACGTTTTCACTTCTCATCTCATATTCTGTGCCGGCCTTCTCCTGCTGACCATTAAACACAAAAAAATACTCGTCCGGTCTAATAATCTCGGTTGCCAAAGCCGTATTATTGGATGACAAATATATTGCAATGGTTATCAATAAACATATTGCTAGGGATAAACCTATTCTCATGACCTTTCTCATCTGTAACCTCCTATAAAGCTGCAGTTCTTTGCATTCGCATTGTCCTATAAATTATATCGGCTAAAAGCCATTATTTATTAGCTTATTTAATCATATTATAATTGTAATATTTGGCAGTTATGTGTCATTATCTCTATATATTTGAATGGGTTCTGTATTTCTCCTTACAGAAACGATATACAAAACATGAGGAACGAAATACCCAATCGACTGTCATGGCTATCCAAACACCAAATACACCAACTTCAAACACTATTGCAAGAAGATAGCTAAGGCCTATTCTCCAGACCCACATGGAAATCATGGATACCCACATAGTAAACTTAACATCACCTGCGGCACGGAGCGCATTGGGAAGAGCAAATGAAGGAGGCCAGAATACTGTTGAAAGAATACAATGATAAAGCATCAGTGTGGATGCTAATCCAGCAGTCACATCACTCACCTGATATATCTTAAGAATATAAGGTATCAATATAATAATGATAACATTAATTCCTGCCATAATAAAATGTGTCATCTTAAGTAGCCTTACTGTATATTTTTTTACTCCTTCATAATCCCCTGCTCCGACTGACTGACCTACCACAGTTATTAATGCCAATCCGATGGCTGAGCCTGGTAGCACTCCAAAACCACCGATGTTTGACGAGATAGCATTTGCGGTTATTGAGGCTGTTCCTAATCCTGCCACTATACCCTGAACCGCTATCTTCCCTATCTGGAATACACTGTTTTCCATGCCATTCGGAATACCTATTCTCAAGATACGCTTTATCATAACCATATCAGGTCTGATTTTAAATATATTATTAATGCTTATTGGAAGCTCCTTATTCCTTAATAAAATTATTAACATAACCGATGCGAATATTCTGGATATTAAAGTTGCTATTGCTGCACCGGCTACACCCATGTTAAACCCGAAGATCAAAATGGCATTTCCGACAATATTAATCAGATTTGCTACAACAGAAATCTTCATGGATATTTTAGAATTACCCATGGAGCGGAATAAGGCTGCACATGCATTATAAATAGCAAGAAAGGGATATGACAATGCAGAATAGAAAAAATATATCCTAGCATTTTTCATAACATCTGGCTCTACTCTATGAAATAAGATGTCCAATATCAGATTTCGTCCTAGTAAGGTTATAATCATTATAATTACAGCCAATATAAGACTCGACATAAGTAATTGTTCTCCCGCTAGAGAAGCTTTTTTCTCTTTCTTCTGCCCCAACAGCTGTGCAGATACCACCGCTCCACCTGTTGCCATGGCAGAAAAAAGACCTATAAGGAGAAAATTAATACTGTCCACAATAGACACACCGGATACAGCCGCCTCTCCAACACGGGCAACCATAATACCGTCAGCCATACCCACGGTAACAATTAGAATTTGCTCGATTATCAACGGTACAATTAGCTTCATCAAGTTCTTCTTGGTAAACATCTCATCGCTCCTACGTATTTATGTCCTATTATTAGTTTTTAATTAGTTAAATAGAGGGCTACCAACCATAATAGTTTGGCCGCCCCCTTAAGCCTGGGTTAATCTTGCTTTGAACCAATTGTTACATGAGCAGGTTCTGCTTTATAGTAGCTCTTATTAACCAATTCTCTGCTAACTTCAACTCCATTTTCATAAACAACTTTATACAGCTCAGCCGTATACCCACGTTTTGCACTTTGAGTAACCTTCCTATATGAAGTAGGTCTTGTAGGGTCCTTGGTTATCTTTTCAGAAGGAGAAGGGGCCGTCTCATTAATAACCTTATTTTCATATTTGACTGTTCTCTTATCTGTATCTCTGCTTTCGTGACCCCAGATTCTGAATGTGACTTCCCTATCTTCACTAAACGCCTCTATAAGTATTGGCATATCAGTATTATTTCTAAATCTAAAATTCTTAGAACCCTCTGCAATTGCGGCATCATATGCCAAATCCACATAAGATACTGTCATTGAGTGTGCAGAACGCTCAACAACATCCAGCTCTGCGAAAAGAATAGCATTATATAACGTAGTGGTTACCTGACAGGCTCCACCGCCAATTGTCTGTTCGACTCTTCCAGCATTATAGGACCCCGCCATATAATATCCATTGTCAATAGAGAAGGGTAATAAATAGGTATAGCTTGAGAACTCCTCTCCGGGATAGAGTACAGCATTATTTATAAGCCTTACTCCATTAGCTAGATTAGCGGCTCTATCCTCACTAGAGCTCTTGTATTTTGTTGTAAACTCACCTAGGATTGACGTGCTGTTTTCCAAAGATTCTTTCGTAAACTGAGGTTCCACATCAACCATGCTAGCATGAACAACAAAATCCATCCTATTCCAGTTATCCAGTTTCTCCTTTATAGCTGTATATGTGGGTTCAATTTCCATTTTGCTACCTAGTACATGGTCTGTAAATTGAAATTTATCATTCTTCCTTGTAAAGGATGCATTTTTAGGTGACACCTTATATCTTTCGGCACTATCCTCGATTATCTCCCTGAGCTTATCTTCATCATATGAATATGTAAGAGGATACACCATTTTACCATGTTCAATATCTTTGTTATCCTTATACCTCTTAATTAGATTGCCAGCCTTTCCAAGGCCTATAGCATGCTGGATATGATTGTTAGACTCGTATTTATAACCTAGCTCACCCATAGTGATAACCTTGGTATTATCACCTACTATGACAGCAAAGCTCTTGCTACGAAGTCCTTCAATATGATTCTTCAATGCGGCTTGTGCTTCTCTGACTGTCATTCCACTTATGTCTACAGTGTCTATAAATACACCGTTAACTATAGTGTCCTCTTCCTGATTTGCTGCCTTTGCTTCCCTCGGGCTCCAAATAACAAGTAAAGCAAAAGCAAATAGGAATATAGTTATATATCTATTTAGCATCTTCATAATAATCATCCTCTCAAAAACCAAAACGTTTATGCAACATGAAACAGTAAGCAAAAGTATGTATTAATTATTTTATCATAAATTGAGCATTTATCAAGTTACTTTCAAAATAACATATACTTACAGAATAAGATGCCTCGTAACTTTCAATTCGACATAATAGGGTGTCCTCAAAAGCATTACTTTGAGGACACCCCTATTATAGTTAGATCTATATTAAATTCAAAATGTTATTTTATAAGCCCAGCTTCCTTAAGAAAATTCTCAGCCACCTCTTTAGGTGTTTTTCCATTGATGTCAACCTCATAGGTCATCTCGGTCATCATAGCATTATTCATTGTACCGCCTAGTTCATTTAAGATTTCCTCAAGATTAGGTTCTGCATCAGCAAGTTCATCAAAAAGATTATCTCTTACCAATAGCGCACCATTATATTCGGGGAAATATCCTTGATCGTCTTCTAGAATAACTAACTGCGCTTTTTTGTTAAGACCATCAGTCGCATACACAATAACCACATCCAGCAT
>CAZDWP010000068.1:0-7811 GCA_964508985.1 uncultured Herbinix sp.
TATCTATTGCGGCTTCTTCTTCAATAGCCTTATAACCTGCCTTTTCAATCGCATTCTTAATGTCTGAAACTCTTAATTTAGACGGCTCATAACTAATCGATAACTTTTCAGTAGCAAGATTAACATTAGCACTTGATACACCATCTAGCTTGCCAGTAACCCGTTCTACCGCTCTGGCACATGATGCACAAGTCATTCCTTCTATATTAAATGATTTATTTGTCATAAGATTCCTCCCTTCTGAACATGCTGAAGTGGTTTTTCTTCAACCTGCCCTATTAGCTAGTTGATTACTTTCCTGTAATCTTAGATAAGATATCAATAATCTCATCAATTTTCTCATCACCCTTATCATGCTCAAAGGCTTCCTTTACGCAATGGTTCATGTGCTGTCTTAGTATCAGGAGATTCGCCTTTTTAAGTAATCCCTGAACGGCAATAATCTGATTAGATATATCTACACAGTATCTACCCTCTTCTATCATATTTATTGTTGCATCAATTTGGCCTCTTGCTGTCTTAAGCGCCAGCACAGCATTTTTTTGTTCTTTATTCATTATTTCCCCTTTCTTCCAAGAAAATGTATTGAGTAATATATCCTCGATTTTATCTCTGCTGATTATTAGCTGCTAAAATAACTATGCTTAGTATTCTTTGCCCCTACCCCCATGGGTGGGGGTGTGTTTTTAGTATACTTTCTGCTTTTTAAATTGTCAACCTGTTTTTTAAGAATATTTCTTAACTATTTGAGCAATCATGTAATAGTGAATGAAGGATAAACTCTCCTTTGTTCCTACTTTGAAATTATTATTATTTCTAAAGGAGAAGATTATATGGAATCAAAACAGTATACCTGTCCTGTCTGTAAGAGCAAGGATCTTTACTTCAAGCATGAGGCTAGCTATGTGTATTCTTATTTACTCGATTCTGATGCACCGGGAATAAAAAACGCCGAGATATTTTCACCCTTTTTATATGACAAAAGAAATCAGACAAGCTCATTAGAATATGTAGAGTGTGATAATTGCAAAACCAGATTCCAAAGCGATTTATTATATAGAGCGCTAGAGGTCTCAAATTATGAACGTTCTGATTATGTTATCTAATAGAATTGCTTCCTTTTATTTATTTTGTATTTAGATTGCATAATTTCTGTCTCTATATTATAATTGCTTTCTATGATTAACGTATTAGAGTAATTTATGATTGATGGTTTATAGTATAAAAGCATAAGGTTTATATGCAAAGATTAAGGAGTACACAAATGAAAAATCACAAAGCAGCCATAAAGGCTGCTCTTCCTCATACTTTACCAATATTATCAGGCTATATTGTTCTTGGCTCGGCTTATGGTATGCTTATGAACAGTAAAGGAATTCCCTTGTTCTGGACTTTGTTTTCTAGCATCTTTATCTATGCAGGATCCATGCAATTTGTAACCGTTGCATTACTTGCATCTGGCTTTGATCTTGCAGGAGCATTTATGATGACAATAATGGTGAATGCAAGACATCTGTTTTATGGGATTTCCTTTCTTCAAAAGTTCAGTAATATGGGACGAATCAAGCCATACCTGATTTTTTCCTTAACAGATGAGACCTTTTCAGTGCTCTGCGATGCAATACCTCCTACAGATGTATCAATAAAATGGTTTTATTTTTACATATCCTTGCTTAATCATATATATTGGATATCAGGCTCGATTATTGGAGGAATACTTGGCAGTGTTCTTAAATTAGAAACTCGTGGGCTAGAATTTGTTTTGACTGCTTTGTTCGTAGTAATTTTTATTAGTCAATGGAAGTCTATAAAGAATCATATACCTGCCATTATCGGTGTCATTAGCTCCCTTATCTGTCGGTTAATTTTTGGTACTAGTGGCTTTATCATACCTTCTATGATTTTAATTCTTCTGACAATAACCTTGATAAAGGAACCCATTGAAAGGAGAGGATTGAAATGAATTATACTAACACTCAGTTATTCCTATTCTTTGGATTAGTCAGTCTCGGCACCATATTTACCAGAGTACTTCCCTTTATATTATTTCCAGAAAACAAGAAAATACCAAGATACATAAAATATCTATCCGATGTACTTCCCTATACAATAATAGGCATGTTGGTAATATATTGTCTTAAGGATATTTCCTTTAATGTACGTCCTTATGCTCTTCCCGAGATTATTAGCATTGCTGTTATAGCAGTCCTGCATCTATGGAAGAGAAATACTCTTTTGAGCATTGGTATCGGCTCGGTTCTCTATATAGTATTGATACAATATGTATTTGTATGAGTAAATAAATAAGGCAGATTCAAAATGATAATATTTTGAATCTGCATAGTATTTTAATTCTATGAATAAAAGTCTTCCTTAACTATAAAATTGCCTCTATAGAAAGTCTTTGTTCCTTTGATAAGTCAACAAAGATATCGCCGCAACGAATAATAGGTCTTGATAACGAGAGCTTATTAATCATAACAACCTCTCCTTCACGACCATCACTGAGGCGTACCGCATTATGTAGATAGGACTGTACAATTCGCTCCAGGAATGTCATAAGATATCCGGGATCATGCTTTAAGAAGCCATCCCTTTCAAAATTCTCCACAACATCGAAGGGGCATATTGCCTGTCTATAAGTCCTGTTAGATGTCATAGCGTCATATACATCCGCAATAGCTACAATCTTAGAAAAATCCTCTATCTGATTTGCCTTAAATCCATTGGGATAGCCGGTACCATCGCATTTTTCATGATGCATAAGCGCAGCATATTTAATCCTAATATCCAGATTCATATCCTTTAAAACCTGATAACCTTTGATGGAATGCATCTTCATCTCTTCAAACTCATCTTCGGTAAGTCTTGCCGGTTTCGAAATAATATTCTTTGGTATCAGCATCTTTCCAATATCGTGAAGAAGACCAGCTTGAGTTAGTATTCTCGTCTCTTCCTTTGACATTTTTAGCCAACCCGCAAAAATACTACATATAAGGGAAACATTAAGACTATGAACGTATGTCATATCGTCGTAATTACGAATTCCATGTAGCATTTCAAAAATATGCATCCCATTTCGGCCTTCTTTAAGAATCCTATCAGTTTCTTCCAACAGGCTATCTAGATTGCCTTCACCACCTTCAATAATATGGTTAAAGCTTTCCTCTACCTTTTCGACCGATCCAACATATGTTCGATTAAATTTCTTAAATTCCGGAGTGCTTCTTAACATTTCTATATAGGATTCTTCTTTGTGGGATTCTATATCAGATTCTTTCTCATACACATGTAATCCATATATGTTATAAAAACGGAGCCTGGTAATCATCCGTTCATCAAGCTTTGTGCCCTTTGTAATAATTAATTGATCACTGGAAGAATAAATGTCGGCAGCAACTACCATGCCTATTACTACTTCATCAGTTCGCATCCTAACAGCTTGCATTTGACTTCACCCCAACTTTCTTTAGCATAACCCCACTACTCACAGTATACAATTTTATGTCATTAATTACAAGAATTTCTTTCTCTCCACAGCTATAGGCAACAGTTAGATTATAGCCCAATAATTACATCATATATATCATCTACCGTTGCAACGATGTGATCCGCTCCTGCCTCTTTAAGCTCCTCTTCACTTCCAAATCCATATAAGACTCCGATAGATGCGATTCCGGTTGCCTTTGCGCCTAGGATATCATATTTACGATCTCCTACCATGACTACCCCGTCAGAATCGGTTATGGAATTCTTCTCTATAGCGTATCTAATTACGGCATCCTTGCTCTCCCTCTTATTATCAAATGTTGCTCCACAGATATCATCAAAATAGTGCTCCAGATGAAAGTTCTCTAATACTTTAACTGCTAGCTCTTCTGGCTTTGAAGTAGCTACTATAAGATATTTTCCCGCCTGCTTAAGTCTGGTAAGAAGACGCTCCATGCCATCGTAAACTTTATTTTCATAGATACCTTTTTCGATATAATACTCTCTGTATTTTAAAACAGTTCTTTCAGCCTTCTCTTCATCAAATCCATAATACTCCATAAATCCGTCCCGTAGCGGAGGTCCGATATGCTTTGTGAGGCTGTCTAGATCGTCGATATAAATGTTCATCGCTCGTAATGCATATTGCACCGACTTTGTTATTCCCTCTTTAGGGTTTGTAATCGTTCCATCTAAGTCTATCAAAATATAATCCATTATTCTTTTCCTTTCACAAAAACTTTATAATGTACGCCTTAAAAGTTTTAATTATCTAGTGGTTTTTTAGCCTGCTTAATATTTTTCTCAACCAGCTTTCTGGTAATCATGATTTGGTGTCCACAGCCTTTACATTTTAGCCTAAAATCCATACCCGTACGTAAAATCTCCCATTCGCTACTTCCACATGGGTGGGGCTTTTTTAATTTGATTATATCACCAACATTTAATTCCATGCCTCTTTCTCCTGTCAGTTTTATATTATATGTATGTGTTATGATATACATTTTTCGGTTATCCATAGTATAGCATATATTTTGTCCTTATAAAATGTTAAAATTTTTCTTGCATTTTAAAACCGGATGTAGTAGTATTGCTATAGGCATCACATGGTTTCCATTACTATGTGGTGCGGTTTTTAATCTATATCGCGAATAATTACATGCTCTAACAAAAAAAATATGTTTATATTAGTTACCGGAAAGGAGTCGGTTATATGAAAGCAAAGATTATGAAGGCTAAGGATCCAGGAAGTGCTATAACACATTTTATAGGTTTATTGATGGCGGTTTTTGCATCAACTCCTCTATTAATTAAAGCAGCAGCAAATCCAGGTCATGTGCATATTATTTCACTTGGAATTTTTATTTTAAGCATGATTTTATTATATGTAGCAAGCACCATTTATCACACCTTAAACATATCGGAAAAGATTAATCAAAGGTTAAAGAAATTTGATCATATGATGATCTATATACTGATTGCCGGCACCTATACTCCTATATGTATGATTGCTTTAGGTGATACTGTAGGTATAGCGCTTCTTGGCATCATATGGGGTCTGGCTATTATTGGACTCATAGTCACAGGCTTTTGGGTTAATTGTCCCAAATGGTTTTCCTCTGTAGTATATATCGCCATGGGCTGGACTTGCGTTCTGGCTTTTACACAAATTATTAATTCCTTACCGCCTGCTGCCTTTTTCTGGCTACTTACAGGAGGTATTATATATACTATTGGTGGAGTAATTTACGCACTCAAGCTTCCTATATTTAATAAAAAACACAGCTACTTTGGCTCCCATGAGATCTTTCATCTGTTTGTCATGGCAGGCAGCCTGTGCCACTTCATTCTAATGTATAAGTATATTGCAATCATGCCTTAATGAAAGTAATCCGCCCCCTTACTATGAAAGGGGCGGATTGTCATATCTATGTTAAGCAGCCGAATAGTTCTGGTAAGGTATCAAGGCAGCAATCTGTTCACACTCAAGTATGAGGTAAAAAGGGATTCGGTTGCGAATAAGCTAGATATGTATTCTATCCCTCTATTACTGACTTTTACCAAATTATTATTACTATATTATACTCTCGGAGCGATTTATTGTGACTCTATCAAAAACTAATATTTGATAAACATACTGCTCGCTCTGGACAAATCTGTTTATTTGCGAATACTATCTATGAATTTGACTTAATTCGCTCTAGCAGTTCTTTACGCTGAGCTTCATAACCCGGTTTTCCCAAAAGCGCAAACATATTGCTCTTATAGCTTTCCACTCCCGGTTGGTCAAAGGGATTAACACCTAGAAGATACCCACTGATTCCACAGGCAAATTCAAAGAAGTAAAACAATTGACCCAGATAAAACTCGTTTTGCTCAGGTACATTGACCATAAGATTGGGTACGTTTCCATCCGTATGGGCAAGAAGAGTTCCTTGCATTGCGCTTTTATTAATAAAATCTACGCTTTTTCCTGCAAGGTAGTTAAGCCCATCCAAGTCTACATCTTCCTCCTCAATAATAATTTCTTCAGAGGATTTTTCAATGTTTACTACTGTTTCAAACATAGTCCTTTGGCCATCCTGTATAAACTGTCCCATTGAATGTAGATCCGTAGTAAAATCAACCGATGCTGGATAGATTCCCTTCTGATCCTTTCCCTCACTCTCACCAAAAAGCTGCTTCCACCATTCAGAAACGAAATGAAGTGACGGCTCATAATTTACCAATATTTCAATAGATTTGCCTTTCCTAAGTAGTATGTTCCTAACCGCTGCATATATCAATGAATCATTATCTTCATAAGGAGTCTCAAGACAATACTTTCTCATGTCTGCAGCACCTTCCATCAGCTTACTAATATCCGCACCGCTTACAGCTATCGGAAGTAATCCTACCGCTGTCAGTACAGAATATCTACCTCCGATATCATCGGGTACCACAAAACTTTCATAACCTTCCTCTGTGGCCAGGCTCTTTAATGCCCCCTTGGATTTATCTGTTGTAGCATAGATTCTTTTAGCCGCTTCCTCTTTACCGTATTTCTCATTCAATAGTTTTTTGAATATGCGAAAAGCAATAGCTGGCTCGGTTGTGGTTCCTGATTTACTTATTATATTAACCGAAAAATCCCTATCTCCGATAACATCCTTCAGATGATTCATATATGTGCCACTGATATTGTTGCCTACGAAATAGATTTCTGGCGTCTTTCTTATATCATTTGAAACAGAATTATAGAAGCTGTGCCTTAAGAATTCTATGGCGGCTCTTGCTCCCAGATAAGATCCTCCTATGCCTATTACCACTAAGACTTCAGAGTCATTTTGAATCTTTTTGGCAGCCTTTTCTATACGTGAAAATTCCTTCTTGTCATATTTTATAGGAAGGTCAATCCATCCCAGATAATCAGAGCCTTCTCCTGTGCCGCTTATAAGCTGTTCCTTAGCTGTATATACAGCCTTCTTCATCATTTCAATCTCTATCGACCTTATAAATTTGTCGGTAGCAGAATAATCAAAACCTACCTTGTTTGTCATATGCTTCCTCTCCTTTATTTCTATATAATAACAAAATAAGGCTTGTTAATCAATCATTATTATTCTGCTTATGCTTGTCCATTATGCAAAAAACTCTCGTAAAACATCCTCCACTAACTTTTCCTCTTCCTGAGACATAATTGGAAGGGCGCTTTGCTCCGCGGCTACTTCTTCTATACTTTCCAATACCTGCTTTTCTCCTTCATTATTTGTTGAGCAGACCTCTTCTTCTATATCATGAACTTTCTTTTTCTTTTCTTCTCTTTCTTGAAGCTTCATTTCATTTTTTCTTTTCTTTTCTTCTGCTTTCTTCTTAAGCTCCTCTCTACGAATTATAAGCGCTTCATTTTCTTCCTGAAGTTTCTTCAATTCTTCTTCTCTACGCTTTGCAGCTAGCTGCTTTCTTTCTTCAAACTTTCTTCTTTCCTCTTCTTTTCTAGCTTCTTCGATTTTTTTCTGTTCCTCTTCTCTCTTTAATGCCTGTAATCTCTTTTCTTCCTCTTTCCGCTTTCTTGACTCTTGTCTGCGGTTTATTTCCTCCTTTTTATCGGGCTCGGTCTTAATTTTTTCAACCTTAGTGCCTATTGCTGCCATATATTCCATACGATACTGCTCAAGTTTTTCAGGCTGTGATACCTCGTGCTCTAGTCTTACCTTACAAAAGTTCTCAAGATAATCCAGAAGATTAAGGCGAATCATTTGCTTTTTTATCGATAAATTTATCATTTTATCCACGAGAATTAATCCCGCTCCTGCTAAAACACCAACAGCTCCCGTGTATAA
>CAZDWP010000068.1:7821-8813 GCA_964508985.1 uncultured Herbinix sp.
TTCTCGACTTATTTCAAAAACCACTCCAAATATAGCGCTTACAGGTATGATTAGGAAGCTTAGCAATAAAACTTGTCCACTAAAATTCTCCCATGTGGATAACAAAATTCCACAGAATTTATATTTAGTCAAGTTCTTATCCACAAAGGTATCCACATTATTAACACCTATATTGAGCTTATAGCAGGTCTCGAACTTCATCCTCATATGCTTCAAAAGCTTATTATTCGTAGTTCCTAGCCTATCAGATTCCTTTACTAGGTATATGTACACCATATCCAATATAAAGCGTATCAGAATCCCCAGTGCGCATAGACCCGCAAAGGTATAAATAATAATATTGTCATTATAAATATCTTGAATCATAAAAAGCCCCTCTCTTTTCCATAATTTTACATTCATTATAGCTTGAAATGTACTTTTTGAAAAGGGAGGGATTTGAAAATCGATAGACACGGGGCGACAAAAACATACATAATATAACTAGCGCATCGGTTCTAGCTCCGGAAGACTTATGTATGTATCCAATCCATCATCTGCAATATCAACTGTATAGCTCTTGGTTTTATAGCCTTTCTTAATGAAGGTAATCACATGGCTTCCAATAACCTTCTTAAAGCTTCCCGGGGATTCTCCTTTAAATTCTCCGTTTAGATAAACTGATGCTCCAGAAGGATTTTGAATATATATCAAGCTCTCATTGTCAACTATGGGGTCAGCATCATAATCCTCATTATCTATCAAGGAGTCAATGTCTTCAGGATTATCTTGATTATTATTTTGTTCTCTTTCCCAATCATTATATTCTACATTATCAGTATCTTCTTCGACTGTCCCAGTAGGATCTTCCCACTGAGTTATACTAGCATCATCCCTGCTTTCCAGTTCGGGAAGCACAATCTGAATCTTCTTAGTAGCATAGTCAACCATAATGTTCCCTCGGTAGGTAGAATATCCTCCTAAGGATACCTCTATGCTGTGCTCACCATATT
>CAZDWP010000069.1:0-6273 GCA_964508985.1 uncultured Herbinix sp.
TTTGGGGCGGACGATTTACAAAGGAAACAAATAAACTAGTTCATAATTTTAATTCTTCCATATCCTTTGACAAAAGGCTCTTTCGTCAGGATATAGAGGGTAGCATTGCCCACGCTACTATGTTGGGAAAGCAACAAATTATATCAGAGGATGAAAGAAACCTTATAGTAAAGGGACTTTCATCTATAATGAAAGATATTATAGATGGTTCTCTTGAAATCACACAGGAATACGAAGATATTCATAGTTTTGTTGAATCACAATTAATAATCAGAACCGGAGATACGGGCAAAAAACTCCATACAGGACGTAGCCGAAATGATCAGGTTGCCCTTGATATGAAGCTCTACATAAGAGATGAGATAAATGTGCTTGATGATCTGATAAAGACTTTTCTTCTTACCTTTCATGAAATTATGAAGGCAAATACGCAGACTTACATGCCAGGATTCACACACCTTCAGAAGGCACAGCCTGTTACGCTCTCACACCATATGGGTGCTTACTTTGAAATGTTTAAAAGAGATCGCTCTCGCCTATCTGACATCAAAAAGCGAATGAATACATCACCCTTAGGCTCAGGAGCACTGGCAGGTACTACCTATCCACTGGATAGAGAATATAGCGCTGTATTGTTAGGATTTGATGGCCCTAGCCTTAATAGCATGGATGGTGTATCCGATAGAGATTATTTGATTGAG
Source organism: uncultured Herbinix sp. (assembly GCA_964508985.1). Taxonomy (GTDB): domain Bacteria; phylum Bacillota; class Clostridia; order Lachnospirales; family Lachnospiraceae; genus Mobilitalea. Next base: position 702 of record CAZDWP010000069.1, read on the forward strand.
CTACTTTCTGCTTTATCTACCATAATGATGCATTTAAGTCGTCTAAGCGAGGAAGTCATAATATGGAACAGTAATGAATACCGGTTTATTGAACTGGATGATTCCTATTCCACAGGCTCATCCATTATGCCACAGAAGAAGAACCCAGACATAGCCGAGCTTGTTAGAGGAAAAACCGGCAGAGTATACGGTGCATTGATATCCTTACTTACGACTATGAAAGGACTTCCACTAGCATACAATAAGGATATGCAGGAGGATAAGGAGCTTACCTTCGATGCCATAGACACTGTTAAGAGCTGTCTTGCCTTATCTAATGAAATGCTGGCAACTATGAAATTCAATAAGAATATAATGGAGAATAGTGCAACTAAAGGCTTTATCAATGCCACTGATGCGGCAGATTATCTAGTAAATAAGGGAGTACCCTTCAGAGATGCCCATAGCATAATTGGAAAACTGGTATTAACATGTATTGAAAGGGGCACCCTTCTAGATGATTTATGCCTAGAGGATTATAGAGCCATAAGCCCTGTATTTGAAGATGATATTTATGAAGCTATCAGTCTTACAACCTGTGTAAACAAAAGAAATACCATAGGTGCACCCGGTAAACAAGCTATAGAGAAGGTATTAAAAATAAACGAAGACTATTTAAAGATGGATTAAGAAAGAGGCGGTCATTAGGAGCGGTCAGATAGGGATTTGTAATTCCTATCGGTGAAGTTATGATGAGTTCCACTAATAAAACCATGATTTTTATATCACATAGATTATCGACTGTAGTTATGGCAGATAAAATCATTGTATTACAACAAGGAAAGTTAGTGGAATCTGGCAATCACGAAGAATTAATTCAAGCTGATGGTGTTTATTCCGATTTGTTTCGACAGCAGACAAAACACTACTTTAATCATTAAGGCAGAGAGCTTTTAAACCAACTATTTTAACACATTTTATTTATTACCCTATGCTAGAACTTATTTAAATACAGCATTACCCTACTTAGCTGGAGAGGTTTTATAATGCATATAACGATTAATTTAAAATAAAACTTAGTAAAGGAGATTAAGATAATGCGTTTTGTTTTTATATGGTTAATGCTTTCAATAATTTTAATGGTATTATTTTATTTTTTATGGATAGATGGCTATCTGATAAAAAGCAAAAAGACCGCTATTCTATTTGTAGGTTCATTTAAGAAAAAAAATAGGTGTATGGTAAAATTTAAGTATTGTAATGGTTATATTAAAAAAGTGATTAAAGCAAAAGAAAATTACAACTATAGATTTTCTTTTAACGCTAATATTATAAAGGGATATGTCACAGCTAGAATACAGGACAAAAACAAAAAGATATTATTGCAGTTAGACAAAGACAATCCTGAATCTACTATAAATCTTGAGAAAAAATATCGATACTATCTTGTCCTAAGATTTGAAAAGGCAGATGGTGAATTAGAAATTACATGGAATTAGATTAATAAATATATTATGGCCGTTGATAAGGCCGATGATAAGCTTATAAAGCTGGTATATAATATCTTTGGGAATTTATAGGAGCAATTGCGGCTGCGGCCTGAACTCATATGAGTCAGGGCATAAATAGTGAGCGTTCAATAATAGAGTACATATTTTTTATTAGAACGCATGAAGTTGATATTTTATTTGACCTTTAATCATAGACAAGCTACAGTATATAATAAATAATATTACGAAAATCAGGAGAACACATATGTCAGCATCAGCTATACTAGTCCAGCAAACCTTATCTATTCTAATCATAATAATCGTGGGCGTAATATCTTATAAGACCATATTAATTGACGATGCCACCAATAGTAAGCTATCTAATATACTTCTTACACTGGTCCAGCCAGTCCTAATATTTACTTCATTTCAAATATAATTCAAGAAGGAGTTAGTGGAGGGATTACTTATATCCTTACTACTAGCTTTGTTACTCATATAGTTGCTATATCTATTTCATATATATTTATACGAAGGAAGAAGAGAAGGATGGATGGTAAGCCTACAGTAACTTATGTTGACAATGAATATCTAGATGTGGACTGCCTAACATGTAGCTATGCCAATATGGGCTTTATGGGTATACCGCTGGCATATGGTTTATTTGGGAGTGAAGGAGTCTTATATGTTACCGCAGCTGTAATGGCCTTTAGTGTATTTATATGGACCCATGGTGTTATCATGATGTCGGGTGTGAAGAAGGTTAATTTTAAGGATGTTATCATGAGGCTAATATCCCCTGCCATTATAGCAATTTTTCTTGGATTAATATTCTTTGCTTTTCAGATAAAGCTACCCAGTGTTATAGATCAATCCCTTAATTATATTGGCAATAATGAATACACTTTGCCATGTTGATCTTAAATCCCTAAGTGAATGCTTCCTTACGACCGCCCCTTTTACTTATTCAACCAAGAAAAATCTGGCCGCTTGAATATAGCCTTTCCTTTAATCTTGTCTCCGTCTACGAACTTGTTCTCCCATACCCTTGCATCCTCTGAGGCATTTCTGTTGTCTCCCATCATAAAATAATATCCCTCAGGTACGTTAACAGGACCGAAGTCATGCTTTCTCATAGGTTCTAAAAGATAGTCCTCATTCATCTTCTCATCATTAATATACAATTCACCATCTTTAATTTCTATCTTATCTCCACCAACACCAATAATTCTCTTGATATAATCAACCTTCTCATTATCAGGATAAGGAAACACTACAATATCCCCCTTCTTGGGATCATTAAATATATAAGACAAGCGAAATGTAAATACTTTATCTCCTGTCATAATGGTGTTTTCCATCGAGCCTGATGGTACCTCTACTTGAAAGAATACAAATTTGTTGATTAATAATGCCAAAGTTATAGCAACAGCAAATATTAAAAGCCAGCTGATTATTTCTTTGATAATTCGATTTTTCATTCTAGCATCTCCTTGTATAATGTTTTATAATATTCAATATAGTCCTAGTACAATGGGATATCAGGACTTTGAATAGCTCCCCAAAATGCCGGCTTTTGAAGTAGATAATTATCAAAAAGCAAAGGATAACTAGGCTGGCTAGGTTTGTTAAGCCAGGATATGTCATCAGAGAGTCCCCAAAAGGTTACGTTAGTGATATTTGCTGCTCCGGATTCATTAGCATTCTTTATAAACATAAATAGCCTTTTATATTTTTTCGCTTGCCTAATTAATTCTTCCTCAGAATTATCTGTAAGTCCCATATCAAGCTCGGTAATCTGGACTTCAAGACCAAGCTCACCATATTCCATAAAAGATGTATTCACATCTACTAATGAAGGGCTATCTATAGTTAAATGAGTCTGTAATCCTATACCGTCTATAAGGCCTTTTTCCTTTAAATCCCTCACTAGCTTTTTCATATGTAGCATCCTGCCCATATCCTCAGTATTATAATCGTTGTAAAAGAGTTTTACATCAGGGTCAGCATATTTTCTTGCATATTCAAATGCCTTCTCGACAAATTCAGGCCCTATTACCTCATACCAAAGACTATCCTTTACACGAAAACCGTTCTCATCTCCCTCTCCGGGATTAATAGCCTCATTAACAACATCCCATGCATAGATAAGTTCGGGATAATTTATCTGTGAATATTCCAGGACCTGACGGATATAGTTCTCCATACGCTTTAGCATAAGCTCCTTAGATACCAGTGGCGCGTTTGCATTAAGAGAATATCCCTCGGCAAAAAACCATCTAGGTGTCTGGCTATGCCATACTAGAGTGTGACCTCTTACAGGTATATTCGCTTTCTGAGCAAAATCTAGTATTGGCTTTACCCTCTCAAAGCTTATGGCAGGATTATCATCATATATAGGATCCGATATTGATGTGGCATGATCAAGCACACTATCCGGCTTTAATTCATTTCCAGGCGTCAGGCTGTTGAATTGCTGCTTTATAAGCTCCTGACGTTCATAAGGTATCTCACTTGCAGTGACGGCCACACCCATGCTAAATAATTCCTTATATACTTCCTTAAGGGAAGGTATTTCCCCACGGTCAACTATGGCTATTTCTTGCTTAATTGAAATACCGTCTATATAAAAGTCTACTAGCTCTCCATCTGCAGCTCCTGTTTCAAAGTACACACTGGCAGTATCAGTATCCTTAGGAATAATTATACTTCCTTCTATCTCAGTCCATTCTCCTCGCTTTACCAGTGCAGATGCAAAGCTCAGGTATTGATTACTATTTCTCTCAATCTTACAATCAAATTGAAGTTGATCAGGTCCATCTTCATATAATACCCAACCATTGATAACATATTTCTCTCCATCCATTAATTCTTCGGATAATTCAACTGTAGCACCATTCCAGAGTTCTGTTCTTCCTCTAGTATAAAGCGAGCTATAACCAGCCTTTGCTTTACTACTTATGATTTCTACCTTGGCAGCTCCTCTTCCCTTAAATAATGTGGATCCACCCTCAAAATCATCTTCATATATTAAATCTTCATTAACCTCTACACTACCCATATGCATAGTATATTTCACCGGCTCGTCCACAGGATTATCAAGTTCATTTGTTGTATCAACCTGGCTATTACCGTCTTCATCGTTATGCCCATTATCACTGGAATCACCCTGCTCTACTACTGTGTCAGCGATATTTTTATCCTTTATTGGAGGCTTTGTATCATTCTTACACCCACTTAAAATCATTGCTATAAGTAATACTGATGCTATTATATAGCATCGTCTGGATTTGCATTTCTTCATATGCTACCTATAGATTTTCTTCCGCTTCTAATATATAAAAGCTTGATAAAATCCTACCTCCCCCTTCATTGTTCAATTAGCTTCCACCAATACATACATATAATACCACATATATATGGCTTGCTCAAATATTTTCTTAATTATTTCCAATTTTATTAGTACTCAAAAAGAACAATTCCATATCAATTAGAATTGCCCTTTTTTCGACCTATTATATTGATTGCCCTTAGCCTTCCTCTACTGTAAACAACTCATTTATAACCATATATAAGCCAGGAAAGAAGTCCATTATCTGCCATATCCCGCCTCCTCTTAGCTGCAGCTCAGGTATCAATCGTAATTTGGCATTCATACTTCTGGCATCATCAAACCACACCACATGCTCCACTCCCTGTTCATTGGTATAATAGAAGAAAGGTACCTGTGCCACCTCATCAAATTCTATTGTAGCGCCATACTGAGCCGCACGGGCTATAGCCTCTTGGTTACTTAATGCCTCTGCCATGCTTTCATCTTTTATGAAGGGAAGCGCCCAATCATAGGAGTAATTTGGTATTCCCATCAGTATCTTATCATTAGGTATTACAGATACTCCATACTCAAGTACCTGCCTGACATTGTTTAGCGGTGCCGTTGCCATTGGTGGGCTAAATAAGTATCCCCACTCATAGGTCATAAGAAGCACTAAGTCCGCAATAGCACCAATAGCTGGATAATCATGGGCTTCATACAAAAGTCCCGTCATCTCACCTGAGGTTTTTGGTGCCAATGCCACCAAGGTAAGGAATCCCAAAGGCTC
>CAZDWP010000069.1:6373-8772 GCA_964508985.1 uncultured Herbinix sp.
CGGCAGCCCATGGATTATTCCGAAGAAGTTGATCAGTAGTAATATCATAGGTCTCAGCAACCCCTGTAATAGTATCTCCCTCAACCACAGTATGAACCTCCGTAGGTATCCGCACTACCATGCTCTGTCCAACCACCAAATTCTCGGGGTTAGGCAGCTCATTGTCTATAATTAATCTTTCTGGAGTAACGCCATACTGTTCTGCTATCGCACCTAGGGTTTCTCCTGGTTGTACTACATGAATTGTCATGCTCTTAACTCCTTTATGAATTAAGCTTCATATACAATATATGCAAGGTAGGGTTTGTTGTGTAACACCAAGGACAAAGCTTATATTATAATAAACTAAAAATATGTTGTTAAATTTGTCGTTTTACTTGACTAATCAGCATATCGTGGATAACATAAAACTATATAATTAATATAAAAATGGAGGATGAAGGAATGAACCAATATAAAATAATCTCTGCCGAACAATTTCGTAAAAACCCTTTTCAGTTAATCGGTAAAGACTGGATGCTAATAACTGCTGGGAATGATGAAAAGGTAAATACTATGACAGCCTCCTGGGGTGGGTTGGGTGTTATGTATGGAAAGAATGTTGCATTTGTCGTGATTAGGCCACAAAGATATACTAAAGAATTCGTAGATAGAGAAGATACATTTTCATTAAGCTTTTTTGATAAGGAATATCGCAAAACCCTTAATTATCTTGGTACAGTATCCGGACGCACCGAAGATAAGGTCACAAAGTCTGGCTTAACCTTAGCCCGTTACGAAGATACACCATATTTTAATGAAGCAAATCATGTTCTAATATGCAAAAAACTATTCAAACAACCTCTGAGCACAGAAGGTCTACTTGAAGAAAGACTAGTTAATACCTGGTATCAAAACGGAGATTCCCATACTCTCTACATCGCCGAAGTAACAAAAATACTTCGCATCCGCCATACTCCTACATTGTAGAAAATGGTAAAAAAAAGTCGGTACCTGGTACCGACTTTTTCTGACTTTTTATGAGTGATTAAATTGTAGCTCTGACCCTGCACCGATCTTAACAGGCTCATATGCCATATTTAGAAAGGTTAAAATGGAATATACTACCCTACTGCAGAGCTCTATGATGTAACGAATATCTTGTTTTACAGCCTTAAGAGCATCCAAATATTCTTTATGTGTCGTCTTAATGAATCGCACTATCTCATCAAATGTATGTGTCTTTTGTCCTTGAACTGATGACTTCCAGATAGCATTCGATTCGATATATTCCCGTAGTTGAAATTTCAATTCCTTCTCATAATATACATGATCGGTCATTGTACCCGTATAACATGAATTATGTGGAAATGTACAATAATCAGCTAAATAATGCGTTATAATTCCAAGATGTCTCGCATAATAGCCGTTGATTCCTTTACTGATATCATAATCAACTGTAATCCTTTTAATCTCCTCGATGAGGATATCAAAGGTTTCCTCAAATGTGTGTCGTCTTGTTAAAAATGATGGTTTTATGTCTGGTAATATACTTCCTATGTAAAATGCCTTTTTATGCTCGCTTAGCTGATGCTCCTTATTGTTATGCACTAGAAACCTAGCTAGTGAAATATGTGACTTCTTTCTCATTCAATACCTCTAATCTATACATTATTTTATATGAAGTTATTAGTCTCGCTCTCATGTCATGGGGACTTAGAAACAATTGTTCCTAAATATATTTCCTACATTCTCGATATTACACTAAATAATACCTATCCACAATAGGAAATAATGATATTAATATAGCATAATTTTAAGGATAGGCATAGCTATTGACTTTTAATGCCTTATCCTGTAAGATAATTAATCATAATTGATTAATTATGATATACTATGCTATTTAATTATATTAGGAGATGATTTGTTGGATTCGAGTGACGCCGCACGAGCGGTCATATTGTTGGTACTATTACTATTGTCTGCATTTTTTTCAGGATCAGAAACGGCTTTTACAGCTATAAACAAGCTTCGTATGCGAAGTCTTGCTGATGACGAGGTAAAAGGTGCTAAAATTGCTTTGAAGCTAATCGATGACCCGACTAAGATGCTCAGTGCTTTATTAATCGGTAATAATGTGGTTAATATTACAGCATCTGCTCTTGCAACTACTATGGCAATTGATATTTGGGGATATAACTGGGTTGGCCTTACAGCCGGTGTTCTGACACTACTTATTCTTATCTTTGCAGAAATAACACCGAAATCCATATCAACTATAAAAGCCGAAAAGATCGCACTTCGTATAGCAGGACCAATATTAGTAATAACAGCACTACTAACTCCTGTAATATTTGTTATAACAAAACTATGTAATGGTGTAATTAGACTCTTTGGTATAGATCCCAATGAGAAGCCAA
>CAZDWP010000070.1:0-4022 GCA_964508985.1 uncultured Herbinix sp.
TGGATTATCTTAGGGCTTCCCTTGAGTAGGGTATATTTGCTTTCCCTTTGATTTATTTCCACCTCAATCTGGCTGTCTTCGTAATTAATCCTGAATAGATATTTATTCCATTGTTTTGGTATTACAGGAGCAAAATAGATACCACTCTCCTTAATCCGCAATCCCGCAAAGCCATATACAATTGCCATATAAGTACCACCCATATTGGCTGTATGAATACCGTCCTTGGTATTACCATGGATATTAAAAAGATCTAGCTTTGCAGAATCTCCAAAATATTCATAGGCCTTCTCCTCAAGTCCTAGTTTAGATGCCATAATACTAAAGATACAGGTGGATAGAGAGGAATCATGGGTTGTGACCTTCTCATAATAGTCAAAGGAGTTTTTCATAATTTCTAGTGACTGTGCATCTTCAAAAATAAAATGTGCTAATACAGTATCTGCCTGCTTGCATACTTGATGCCTATAGAGGGTAAGCGGATGATAATGTAACAGTAAGGGGAATTTCTCCTTAGGAGTATTTCTAATATCCCAAACCTTTTTCTCGAGAAAGGAATCATCCTGCGGATTTATCTGCAATTCATCATCAAAGGGCAGATACATACAAGTCGCTGCCTTTTCAAATTCTTTTATTTCCTCCTCACTAAGGCCTATCCTATCTGCTATAAGAGCTAATTTATTCTCCTCTTCCAATATGTAATATAACTTTTTCGCCCATCTCAAATTATACTGTGCTGACACATTAGTGAAATAATTGTTATTAACCATACAGGTATATTCATCGGGACCAGTAACCTCATTTATCCTGAAGGTTCCCTTATAATAATTCCCTATCTCAAGCCAAAGTCTTGCTGTTTCAAAGATAATCTCTGCACCCTTCTCAACAAGAAGGTCTAGATCCTTTGTGGTCAGGTAATATGAGATAATTGAAAAAGCTATGTCGCCATTAATATGATAGCCTGCTGCTCCTGAGGGAAAATATCCTGAACATTCTGTGCCCATTATGGTTCTCCAGGGATATAAGGCTCCTCTAGTATGCCCCATTATACGGGCGTTATCACGTGCCTTATCAAGTGTCTTATATCGAAAGCCAATTAAATTCCTAGTAATAGACGGCATAGTAAGATTAAAGAAGGGTTCAATATACATCTCAGTATCCCAAAAATAATGTCCTTCATATCCTTCCCCGCTCAAGCCCTTGGCTGTAATATTGCAGTATTCATCCTTACCAACTGATTGAATCAATTGATACATATTATAATTAACGGCAGTAGTTAAATCATCATCTCCCTCAATTTCCATCAGACAATTTTCCCAGTATTTTTTCAAATATCTTCTTTGTTCTTTATAATGTTCTTCGAGAGGTATAGATAAGGCCATCTGCATCTTTTCTTTCGCATTTGCTAAGCAATCTATCTGTCCTATCGAATCAGTAAAAACTGAATATTTAACTAATATAATCTCTTCTTGCTGATCGATTGATGTTTGAATACTGGTTACCACATTATTTTCTTCCATCCTTGTGTGTATACTACCTGCTTTTGATAAGGTATGATTTACTCCAGTACACACTGATAAACCCGACCGCCTTGTTTGGGATGTAAGAAAGGACATCTTCTCATCAATAACTTTGTCCTTTGAAATTAGATAGCAAGTACTCTCCTTTGCTACTCTAGGATCATCACTATTACTATAATTCCTTACTTCACTCTTGTGGTAAGATAAGAATTCGACATCTCCTTTAAAATTCAATGCTTTTACTTTATATTCTATTGTAAAAAGGGAAAGTTGATAGAATGAAGTCATCCTTATTATATTAATTTCTACTTCTTTTCCCTGAGGTGATCTCCATACAATCCTTCGACCGGTAATGCCCTTCTCCATATCCAAAAAACGTTTACTGTAAAGAGTTGTTCCCTCAAACACACTAAATTTTTCTCCATCAATTGAGAGATAAATTGTCTGGGTATCTGCAACATTTAACATCGTCTGCTTGACTTCTGGCATTCCATATAGCTTCTCTGCCTGTCTCATATCAGCAATATCATAGAAACCGTTGATGTATGAACCACGAATCGAATCATATGTATTAGGGTACCCTTCCTCATAATTGGATCTAATTCCTATATATCCATTTGCATTATGAAAAATAGCCTCATTTACGATTAAATCGTTGTTATTCAAACTCAAATTATCAATTTTATAAATACCATGTTTTAGTTTCATTGTTTCCTCCGTCGATGTAAATTTGACCCAGTATAGTCTAATCTCTCGCTTATTATTTTAATAAGCGCTTTATTTTATAATTTCACTGCTCCAGCAGCTACTCCCTTTACAATATATTTCTGGGCGGCAAGATAGAATATGATTACCGGGATGATTGTCAGCATTAAGCCTGCCATTGCAAGATTCCATTCAATCGTAAATTGGCCAAAGAAAGATGCTGTTGATAATGGAATGGTACGAAGTGTTTTACTTGATAATACAAGTCTGGGTAGCAGATAATCATTCCAAATCCAGATTACATCAAGAATAATTACTGTAACCGTTGTCGGCTTTAGCATCGGAAATACGATTTTCCAAAATACTTGAAATATATTGCAGCCATCAAGTGTAGCAGCTTCCTCTAAGGATATTGGTATTGATTTGACAAAGCCGTGGTATAAGAACACTGCCATGCTTGCACCAAACCCAACGTTCATATATATTAGTCCGCCCAAAGTATCCAGTATCGGAATATGTAGTTGCCTCCCGGCCCAGCCCATAACCTGCATCAACGGCATCATTATCGTCTGAAATGGTATAATCATTGTTGCGATAAACACCATAAATAATATCTTGCTAATTTTATTATTAGCACGTACTAGCATCCAGGCTGTTCCTGAAGCCAGAACAACAATAATCGCAATTGAGACAGTTGTTACAATAAGGGAATTCCCAAAAGAGCGGATAAAATTCATCTTATCCATGGCAGTCTGATAAAACTGGAAGGATAATTTATCAGGTAGCGCTAGCATATTATCATATAGCTCCTGCCGGCTTTTAAATGAATTAACTAGTACAATATAAATTGGGAAAAGATATCCCAGACAAAATATAACAATAAATATTTCCCGTAATAATTTACTCACCTTCTTCATCACATCTCCACCTCTCTTCTCTTGGTGATAGTAACTTGAATTAATGTGATTATTGCAACTGCAATAAAGAAGATAATTGCTTTCGCCTGCCCATAACCGAAATGACTTAAGGAGAATATCTCGTTATATATATTCATAGCCATCATTTCGGTCGCATTATTTGGACCTCCACCAGTCAAGGAAAAATTCACGTCAAATATCTTGAAGCAGTTGGATAAGGTCAGAAACAGGCAAATAGTAAAGGATGGCATAATGAGTGGAAATTTAACATGAAATAGTGTCTGCCAGAAGCCAGCCCCATCTACCTTGGCAGCCTCGACAACAGCCTCCGGCATTGCCTGTATGCCATTTATATATATAATCATGATGTATCCTGCCATCTGCCAGGTCGTTACAATTACCATTGCAAGTAAAGAATACTTTGGATCCAAAAGCCAGCTAAAGAATACACCTGTCCAACCAGTTGCTTCCCCGATCACCTTAAATACATCCGTAAAAATAAACTTCCATATGTATCCTAGAATTAAGCCACCAATTAAATAAGGCATAAAAAGCATGGTTCTAGCTGCGTTTCGTACCTTTAGCTTGCTTGTAACAATAAGAGCAAAGGTAAGACCCAGTATATTAATAATCGATACGGCCAATAAGGTAAATATTACGGTATGGCCTGCCGATGACATGAATCTTGTATCAGAAAACAATTTAGTGTAATTATCAATACCAACGAAAGTCTTCTCGTTTAGTTGCATACCATCCCAGGATAGAAATGAATATCCTATTCCAATGATAAAAGGTATAATAACAACGGTAGTAAATACGATAACAAGCGGTAGTACAAATAATGCATACCATGCTCTATCTCTTCTTTTCCTCATTTTAT
>CAZDWP010000070.1:4122-8651 GCA_964508985.1 uncultured Herbinix sp.
CCAATTGTCTTACCTGCTGCTGCATATTCTGCTACTGATTTAGAAAGTGGATCCATATTGGCATTATCCATTGTAGAAACCACAGGCATAAATCCAAACTCATCCATAAGATATTTCTCACCTGTTTCGCTGGTATAAAGCCATTCAATAAATTTCTTACCTGCTAAAATCTCTGCTTCCTTTGCCTGTGAATTAACATACCAGCATGATGGTACACTAACAGCCAGACTATCATTTCCACTGACTGGAAGTGGCATCATTCCCATATCAAATGTAATGTTGAAATCTTTGAACATTCCATAAGCCCAATTTCCCTGATGAATAGAAGCTGATAAACCGGTTGCAAAATCTCCTGTCTCTTTATCATAGTTAACTTCTAAAGGATTATTAGTATACTCTCTAATTGCTTCCATAAATTTAGCAAAATCAACAAACTCTGTAGTATCCTGTAAGGTAACCTCACCAGCAATCAATTGATCTACAAATGCTGCTGGATCCTTTTGTAATGCAAAAGGTGTATTTAGGATATGACCAATTAAGAAATAGCTTTCCTGGGACAGACTGAAGCCATTAATTCCAGCTGTCTTCTGATCCTTTAGCATATTCGCAAAGGAATCATAATCTGTAATTTTAGATGCATCGATAATATCCTTATTATAAACAACACCAAAGCCTTCCATTGTATAAGGAATACCGACTACCTTACCATCTATTGTGTTTGCCATGCCTGCTGCAATATCATTAATAAAAGATAAATCGCTCAAGTCTTCCAAATAAGCTTTTAACTCAGTTGACTCAGAACCCGGAGCAAGTGAGAATACGGTAGGTCCCTGATTATTTCCTAATTTTATTTTCAGTTGTTGTAAATAATCATCGCCTGTTGTCCCCCAAACTTCAACCTCAACTCCTGTCTCTTCCTTATAAGCTTTAGCACATTCCTCCAGCTGATCCGTAATCTCTACCTTTGATTGGAAAACAATAATCTTTTTAGCTGCTTTGGCATCCTTTGTAGAAGATTCTTTGTCGTCTCCCTTACATCCGGTAAACATAATACCAAATAACATTACAATTACCAGAAAAGAGTAAAGCGTTTTTCTACTTTTCATAATTTCCTCTCCTTTTAGGTTTTTTAATAAAACGTTCTACTAAAATCATAGGACTAATACCAGCTTTTGTCAATATCTTTTAGTTATATCCTATTTTATTAAATATTTTTGTATATTATGCACAATTATCAAAATAAAAAAGCCATATGTAAACGATTAATTTTGTTCGTTTTCACGTGGCTTTACTAAATTCTAAGAAAATTTTATTGCCATTTTACTAAATATGCTCCACTTTCTCTCCTACACTGCTTCTCCAAATGATTTTTGCTGAGATTTTAAAGGTGTTTGTATCTCTTTGTCCTCGTATATTCTCAATAAGATATCTGGCAGCTATATAACCTCGCTCATAATTAGGTATTGATACCGTAGTAAGTCCCATGGGCTCAGCCAGATCACAATTATCAAATCCTGTCACTGCTATATCTTCAGGTACCCGTAGGCCGTTTTTCCGAAAGGCTTTCATTGCTCCAATCGCCATATTATCATTTGCACAGACTAGGCAGTCTGGTAAATCCCTGCTTAACATCAAAATTTTAGCTGCTGAATACCCACTTTTTTCACGATAATTACCCGCAAAATAACTCTTTTGCTGAAATGCAATATGCTTTGCCTCAAGCGCGTCTCTAAACCCCTTATATCTCTCCTTATTATCAGCGGTTTCCTCAGGTCCTCCAATAAACCCAAAGTGGCGATATCCTCTTTCTATTAATCCATTTGTCAACTCGTACATAGGATCATAATTATTGACAACTACGCTTTTTATATATGAATTGTTGATAATCCTGTCCAATACTACAATCGGGTAATTCTCATCTGCTATACGAATTAGAACATCATCCATCATCTTCTTATCAAGTATAATACTTCCAGCAGTCAAATTACTATTCATGTACTTCTCGCAGGATTTATCTGTACATATAATCAAGTCGTAATCATTATCATTCACATAATCACTGATTCCATTTATGATTCTTAAATAAAAGCTCCTATCAAAATCGCTGAAGTTAAAGAGGATGGTACTGCTTTTACCCGACTTCAGGCCCTTCCCTGCAACATTTGGTTTATATGACATCTCTTCACATAACTTAATAATCCTATCTCTCGTTGCCTCTCCAACATTCTTTTTATTATTTAATGCATTGGATACTGTTGATACCGATACTCCAGCCCTCTTAGCTACATCCTTGATACCAACCATAATTCACCCCCTGACTACAAACAAGTACAACTTTCTTCCTGTTTATGTCTATTTAGTAAATTATCTCACATTTTATTGTCACATACAATATGTTTTAGTAAAATTATTAGTTTATTTTATCTTTTCTGTATAGCTATATAGTTCTTATTGCACAAATTTCTTGGAACGCTCTCCCTTTTTCTTTTTGTGTTCCATTAAGCGTCTCTGCAAGAGTCATAATTTCTCGTAGGGTTTCAATATCCTGCTGTATAAACAATTCACATAGGTATCGCTTCATCCGTCCATTGTTATATCGTTCAAGGGCTATTGTAAGCAGATCGGCACGTTCTACATATTCAGCATACCAATCTTCGAATCCTTCGGAAGCAATATGTTCACTGTTTCTCTCCTTTGCATGGTTTGTAGAAAGGTCCTTGAAATCCCCCATTTTGCCCAACTTAATGCATGGAAAATCCTTGCACAAACCACATTGAGTGATTTGGTTCTCTTTACAGCAACGATATACTTTACACGGTTCTGTATAATAGCCATCATGAGAGCATCCCGGGCATCTACTTTTACCGTTTGTCCTATATCTGGTACATAGAGCACAAGGCATCCCACAATACCCATAAGCATAGTCTAGCATGATATTTCTCCCTCCCATTAGTCTATGGCTTTTAATGCTGCTGCCCGTGCGTGGATATATGTGGTATCAAATATAGGTAGCGAAGAATCTTCTTGATGGATAAGTAGACCAATTTCTGTACAACCCAAAACCACGCCCTCCGCACCTTCTTCCTTCATATCCCCAATAATTCGTATGTATTGATTACGAGAAGTATCGGATACAACACCAAGGCACAGCTCATCATAAATGACACTATTGACCAGCTCTATGTCCTCTTCATTTGGGATCATTACAGATATTCCTCTAGCAATAAGCTTTTCTTTATAAAAATCCTGCATCATTGTATATTTTGTACCAAGCAAAGCTACTTTCTTGATGCCGACCTCAATCAATGCATCCGCTGTCGCATCGGCAATATGAAGGATAGAGATACTAATCTGTTTCTGAATCTGTGGCACGACTTTGTGCATGGTATTGGTGCATATCACTATATCCGCGCAGTTCATAGAGCCTGCACTTATACCAATAATTATGCCTTTGTAATCCCTAATAAGGTTCTTCAAATTAATTCTTCTGAAAAAAGCATTCTGTGTCAGAACATGTCCTCCTGCCAGAAGAATTACATCATAATCACCTATAGTTTCGATTAGTTTTCTTTCGTTTCTTCTATCACAAACCTCGAATTCAGAGAAAGAGAGGCTACTCAATCGAAATGCCTCCAAAAACACTTTTTTAAAGCTATCATTAATCTCTTCATTCTCAGGATCTGAGCTTATTAATAAACCTTTTGCATTATTAGGCCAATATTTCTTTAGATTATTAAGAAGCAGGTTAGATTCGTCCAGCTGACATGGTATTCTTACTCCTCTAAAAAAACCATGCAGTAGGTATGTAAAATGTATATGGTGCAGTAAATATAGCTAGCGATAGAGCAAGCTTTTTCTTTTGCTCTTCTTCTAGACTCGATTTTTTCAGAGCTACTTTATAATTAAATAAATATATAATCATTGCCGTTATCACCACACATATTGTTACCCACAATACAGCATAGATACTTTTGAAAGGATTTAAGCTTACAGCATTTGCAATTTTATGATTCCACCACTCTCCAAAGGGTGTGTTATAATCAAACTCTATTATATTTGATAGAAGCATTATACCCGTACCTATAAAATCAGCTAAGAATCCAAATATCCAAACCTTAAGAATTATTGATTTAGCAATTATCTTTATATTTTCTACTTTAAGATATTTTAAAGTCAATACAATTACTAGCAAATCGAATATGAAATTTGCCGGTAACACTACTATCCATGTAATCGGTATTAACCATATAAGCCATATAGGAAATATCATGTTGTATAGCTTAACATTTTTATTAGTCATAAGCATGCCTCCGTATATCCCATAATTAATGTCATTGTACATATTAGTGTAACAGCAATAATACATTTGATTCTTTTACTCATTATTCTATCTCCCATCTTTTACTAATACTTAAGCATTAATGTAGCCACTTTCTGCTTATATTCTCTTCGCCTTTAGTCGATTGTTTTAATTTAATAATATTATATTAGGTATATCCTGTCAATTAATATGAATTAATTGTAAGAAT
>CAZDWP010000071.1:0-8600 GCA_964508985.1 uncultured Herbinix sp.
AAGGCGGTCAATTTCTCTACGCCTGCGAAATGGCTCAATAATATCAATAAATAGAAGGTGAACAGCCTCCCAGGTAAAGACCCAACCACCAATTAATAAGCTCTCTAGAAAAACCCTCGAGAGAAGAGAGCTTTGACTTATATCATTCAACAAACCGTATAGAGTCAATAATATGAGCGCTATAAGTAGTAAGATTATCGAATATCTAACAAATCTTTTAGTTTTCCTATGCTCTAACCGCTTTATTGAGGCATAGTAGTTTTTATAGCTTAATCGAATTTGATCTTCTTTATCCTTGCTTATTTTATTTATATCCAAGGAAAAGACTATTTCCAATCTCTTTCGTAAAGGTATATCTTCTGAACACAGGTCTAGAAATTGTACTAGCTCAGAATGTATATCACGTTTTCTTAAAGCGGAATTATCCCACACATGAAAGAAATCAAGATAATCTTCAAGAGCAATATCTATAATAACTCGTCCTGATTCGGGATTTTTCCTGTATAAAGATTCGTATTTATTTACTCTTCGAATAATTATTTATTAAGTACCTTTCTTAGATTGTTACTTTGATCAATAGAATCCGCCAGGTTAATAAAGCTAAATATAAATTTATTTCCTACGTTAACGGCTTCCTTTACAGTCCTGTTACTTATTTCAGCCAATTGTATTTATGAGCTTGTGGGTGTGCCTATAATAAC
This sequence comes from uncultured Herbinix sp., assembly GCA_964508985.1. GTDB lineage: Bacteria > Bacillota > Clostridia > Lachnospirales > Lachnospiraceae > Mobilitalea. The sequence goes on from CAZDWP010000071.1 coordinate 702, forward strand.
TTTATTTTTACCTGAAAATTTGGCTTGATACATTATTTTATCAGACAATTGAAAAAAGTCGTGAGCATTATAATCAGTGGATGGATACTCCACAACACCACAGCTAAAGGTGATAATAAAATTTGGATTATGGCCAAAATCATGGTTAGAGATATTTGTTTGAGCAGCCTCTATCATTGCTTTTGCATTGGTGGCAGATGTATTCGGGAAAACAATGGTAAATTCTTCCCCGCCATATCTAAAAACATGTCCCTGTGTACTACAACAAGATTGTAATTGTGCGGCGATAAATATAAGAACCTCATTAGCGTTATCGTGTCCCCATGCATCGTTTACAGCTTTGAAGTTATCGATATCAATAACTGCAAGGGATAAAGGTGTTTCATTATTCTTAATTGATGCATCCAGTGCGTTATAAAAACTGGCTATATTATATAATCCTGTTAACGGATCACACTTTATGAGCTCCTCTAATTGTAGCTGCTTAAAGACACTTGCCTTAATTATGTTATTCTTATCCTTTTCAATATCAGCTAATAGATTTGTTATAAGAGAACAACCAAGAATTAATAATACACATATAAATATTTCAAGTGTATAAAAGGAATCCCTTTTAGGTACAACGTCAACAGGAACTATTGAGCTAATGAGCATAAATATAATTGATATAAATGTAATTACATTAGTCATCATTTTATTGCTATAAATTACTGTTAAAATAATCGGAACAATATAAAGAATGCTTGTAAATATAAAAACATTATGAACACATGCAATAATAAATATTTGAATGGTAATAGTTAGTATAGAAAAATAATTTTTAGCTATTTCTGAGAATCTATTACTATTCATTATGTATCTTCCAATTAATACAAGTAAAAAATAGCTAAGAGAAGGCAGAATAATCTTTAATAACGCGTATCTGGGTAAGGATGACCTAATCATGCCTGGGAGAAACCTAAACATTAAGTGAGATACGATTAATTCCATAAGTAATGCAAAGCATGCAATTATTAAGGCTACATTATTAAGCTTTCTTCTCCATTTATAATATAAATTAGAAAATTGATCCATATCTATCGCATCCTTAGTTTTAATAAAATCTAGGTATTTATTACTACATAAATTATACATGTAATACATAGAATATGCAAAGTAATTTTATAACTTAATATAGAAACCTTGGGTTCACTATGGTATTATTATCGTATTAGTTATTAAAAGCATAATGAATACTATATTATAAACTTGTGGATTGAAGAAAGGGTGTAAACATGGATTTTGTTTTAAACCAAGATATGTTGAAAAGCGTACATGCAACATTGGGCGATTTTTCAGCACAGGGACGGGTGTTTTACCGAGAGGATGAAGCCTTCCCTGGAGTTAATAAAATCGCCGAAAAGGTTATGCATGATATAGAGATGGTATTAGGATTTGCTCCGTACGCAACAAAGGACAGAAGATATCTTGGGAAAAATGCTATTATCTATGGAACAGTGGATCGCAGCCCGATACTTCAGGAACTTAATGATAAAAAATTAATAGATTTGACTGAAATAAAAGGAAATAGAGAAGTGTATTTGTTTCAGATAGTGAGTTATCCGTTTGAGGGTGTTGAATCAGCCTTAGTAATTGCTGGAAGTGATAAGAGAGGGACCATATATGGACTGTTTCATCTATCGGAACTATTAAAGGTCTCTCCTCTAGTGGACTGGTGTGGCATTAAGCCACAGCAAATGGATTCATTTACACTTAAACATGATATGAAATATATATCTAAGGAGCCTTCTGTTCGTTATAGAGGTTTTTTTATTAATGATGAATGGCCGGCCTTCGGTAATTGGACGAATGAGAGATTTGGCGGTTTTAATGCTAAGATGTATGAGCATGTATTTGAACTATTGCTGAGACTTAAGGGCAATTATATGTGGCCTGCCATGTGGTCGGCACGGTTCAGTGATGACGGACCCGGACTTTTGAATGCAGAGCTGGCAGACGAATACGGTGTAGTAATGGGAGCCTCCCATCACGAGCCCTGTCTACGTAACGGAGAGGAGTATAAGCATCTTCGTGGGAAAGATTCTATCTATGGTGATGCTTGGAACTTCATATCAAACAGAGAGGGAATCACCCGGTTCTGGGAGGATGGTCTTAGACGTAGTGGTAAATTTGAAAATGTTATTACAGTCGGTATGCGTGGAGAGGCGGATACGGCAATTATGGGCAGAAAAGCCACATTGGCTGATAATATAAATCTTCTTCGTGAAGTACTTATTACTCAAAACCAGCTTATAAAAGAAAATGTCAATCCAAAGCTAGAGGATGTTCCAAGAATGTTAGCCTTATATAAGGAGGTGGAGCCCTTCTTCTATGGTAACAAGGACACATCAGGCTTAATGGGATGTGAAGAGCTTGAGGATGTAATTCTTATGCTTTGTGATGATAATCATGGTAACCTTAGAACCTTACCTACCAAAGAAATGCGGAACCATAATGGTGGTTACGGTATGTATTATCATTTTGATTACCATGGCGAACCTATATCCTATGAATGGATTAACAGCTCCTACCTTCCAAAGATATGGGAACAAATGAGTATGGCATATGACTTTGGGATTAAAGATTTGTGGATAGTAAATGTAGGTGATATAAGTACTCAGGAATTTCCACTGTCATATTTCCTTGATTTGGCTTATGACTTTGACAAATGGGGAACTGGGGCAATAAACAAGACGGAAGCTTACACAAAACAGTGGGTAGAAACACAGTTTTCAGGAATTTTTGATGAAGAGCAAAAGGAAAGTGTATGCGAGTTGTTGACTGGTTACACTAAGATTGCTCATAAGCGCAGGCCAGAACATATGAATCCAGACGTCTACCATCCTGTAAATTATAAGGAGGCAGACAATACATTAAAGGAGATCGAACATTTACTAGGACTAGCGGATAGCTTATATAAGCAGCTTTCATCTGATAAACTGTCTTTATATTTTGCACTGGTATATTATCCTGCAGTAGGTAACCTTAATCTACAGATGATGCATTTGCTTGCAGGGAAGAACCATTATGATGCAAGGCTTGGCAAAATGATAGCCAATATGCTATCAAATAAGGTTAACCAGTGCTTACAAAGAGATAGGGATCTTGTAGAACAGTATCATACCATAGATGACGGCAGATGGTATGGATTAGGACTATCTGAGCATATTGGTTTTGTACATTGGAATGAAGATGAATGCCAAAATCCTGTATTGTGTCATGTATTGCCTGCCAACAAGCCGAGACTTCTGGTGTCTATAGACGGAACTAAGGAGCATTCCGAGGGTGCTGCATGGCATAAGAATAGAATATATATGTATAGCTTTTTACAACCAGATGTAAGAGAAGCGACCTTTACTATCTCAAGCATCAGTGATAAGAAGGCTGAGTATGAGATTACATGTGACAATAAGTGGTTAAGCTGCTCTAAAATGAAGGGGAGCCTAGACGGTATAGAAAATGTAACTGATATTATAACTGTTACAATTGATCGTAGGGCTATGGAAGGAACGACAGAAGGAAATATAGTTGTAAAAATGCCCTTTGGTATATGTACAATACTTGTACCAGCAGAATTACCTGATTTATCAGGCTTAGCCGAGATGACATTTGTTGAAACCAATGGATATATATCCATTGAAGCAGAGCATTTTTTCTTGATGAAGGAAATCATAAATGAGGACGGTGGTATTAATGAATTCAAAGTGCTTAATGGTTACGGAAAGACATTGTCTGCACTCAAGGCATTTCCCACTACCGAATATTTTACACCGGGTAAAGATGCTCCTTATGTTGAATATAATTTTACCACTAAAAAAGAGGGAGAGTATGAGTTGGAGTTATATCTGCAGCCCTCAAATCCCGTAAGTATAGAAAACACCTTATGCTATGGAGTCCAAGCAAATGATGATAGCATAAATGTTGTAAATATAATTCCTGAGGGATATTATGTTGGTAATACTGTCTGGGAAGAGAGAGTACTAGATAATATCCATAGAAATAGTAGTGAAATCCATTGCAAAGAAGGTGTAAACACTATTCGGATTTATGCGGTGAGCCCAGGATTTGTGCTGGAGAAACTGCTGATATATCCTAAGGACAGTAAGCCTGCCGAAAGCTATCTTGGACCTGCTGAGACCTATTATGTGGGTAGATAAGTAGTTTTAGGGATAGACACGGTGACAGCAGAACCGTCACCGTGTCTTCTTATGTAATTAAAGAGAAGAATCTGTAAACAATATTTTCCATATTTTTCATGTTTTGAATTGATTTATAGGAGTTAACGTTATATAATTTATTTAATGGAAATAAATGTTAAATAATGTTGCTAATAAATGTACATTCATTTATATGATTTAATTCTGAAAGAGGCGAAAAATGTCAAGAAAATTAGTCGAGTCCAGAGATATATTTGTAATCTGTGGAGGAGAAAATCCATGAAATATAAGTACATAATAGGGATATTAAGTTTGAGTTTAGTTATAGCCATCATTTGTGTTGGAGGAATAGCAAGAAAAACCTTATCAAAATATAATCAGGCTAGTGTACCAGTTAATTCGGAAAATTATATCCTTAATGAGGAGAAGAATAAAATAGGATATTTATCATATTTGCAAAAATATATAAGAACATCAGGGGCTAAACTAAGTGTAGGAAATGAAAAGAAAAAAGATTATTTAGTTCAGGAACTAATGGTTGTCACTAAGCTTGAAAATAAAAATGATATTAAGCAGATGTCCATCGATGGAATGGAAATAGCCATCGGTCTAATAAAAAACATTTACAAATTATATGAAATAAATATTATATTTACGATAGATGGTAATGTAAATAGTGTTGAGGATAAAGTAGGAAATTCCATTTATCAAAATATAGATGAAGGAATAAAAACAGAATTTAGTGTAATTCATGCTACTATCGTGGCTTGTACTATCTTAATGTTTTTGGTAATAAATATATTAATAACAAAAAAAATAATAATTATAAAGGGTGAAGATTGTGATGGACTTAATGAGAAAGAATATGCCTAACAGGTATCTCTTATTGGTTGATATTCTTAGTGTCATTATTTCCTTCTTATTAGCTCTGTGGATTAGATATGGAAATATAGTGAACAGCTGGATTGGTTCTAGAACAATTAGTGCTGCGTTTGCAATAGTTGTGTTGCTATATATTACAATATATTACCTATACGATTCATATAGCAACCTTTTTAAAAGGGGATTATTTGAAGAGTTTATAGTAGTAATTAAAATCAATTTATTCTTGGTGGCCGCCTTATCTATAGTTATGTTTGCATTCCAGCAGGGAGCAGCTTTCTCTAGATTATTCTTTGCTTGTTTTATTATTCTAAACATGCTTATTTCTTATGTTTTTCGACAATACTTTAAAATTTTACTACTTGGTATTTACAAGAAGAGTAGTTCAAGCTACAAGCTAATGATAATAACAGCCTCTGACCAAATAAGGAAAGTAATAAGGAAATTCAAAGAGGAAAATGAGTGGGAGTATCAGATAACCTATATCACAATTTTGGATAAGCATATGGTTGGGGAAAAGATAGATGGAATTGAGATAAAAGCTGACTTTCTAAATATGTTTGACGTAGCAAAGCAAGAGGTTTTGGATGGTGTGTTTATCCATATTCCAAGTGGTAGTTGGATACATATTAATCTAGATGAAATCGTTCAGGATTTTCAAGACATGGGGCTTACCGTTGATTTAAGTATTGATACATTTGGGCTAAGAATTAATGAGAAGGTTATCAGGAAGCTTAGCGGATATCATGTATTAACCTTCAGTGCAAAAATATTTACCAAGAGCCAATTAATGATAAAACGATTAGGAGATATTATCGGAGGGGTTATTGGCTGCTTAATTACCATTATCTTAACCATTATAATTGCCCCAATAATTTACATAGAATCTCCTGGTCCAATCTTCTTTAGTCAGGTCAGAATCGGCAAAAACGGAAGAAGATTTCGTATATATAAGTTTCGATCCATGCGTCCTGATGCAGAGAAAAGAAAAGAAGAGCTTATGGCTATGAATGAAGCTAATGGGTTTATGTTCAAGATTACCAATGACCCAAGGATAACAAAAGTAGGAAGCTTTCTTAGAAGAACAAGTTTAGATGAATTTCCACAATTCTTTAATATTCTTAAGGGCGATATGAGCCTAATTGGTACAAGGCCTCCAACCGAAAGTGAATTTCTTCAATATGAAGGTAGGCATAAGAGACGTCTTGTTTTAAAATCCGGATTAACAGGACTCTGGCAAGTGAGTGGAAGAAGCGACATAACTGATTTTGAGGAAGTCGTTAAATTAGATTTGGACTATATCGACAATTGGTCCCTGCTAATGGATATGAAGATATTGCTCAAGACAATAGGGGTGGTGTTGTTTGGCAAGGGATCGAGGTAAGGAAGAGAAGAACCGTCCCCATGTCTCCTTGGTTTGTATAATTTACCTCTTACTTAAAAAAGTTAACCACTTACCGGACGCCTATTTACATTATTCGATTTTTCAATATAATGGAATTATGGAGATGAGGGTATGAAGGTAAGAATTGAGATTAACGAAAATATGAATGATGAAGATGAAGTAGTCATCCGCTGCAGCAAATTTGATGAGATAGTTCAAAAGGTCTTTGATACTGTAACGGATATCTCTAAGGGCTCCAAGCATCTTATGCTGTACAAAGATAATGTAGACTTTTATATACCGCTGGAGAGTATATTGTTTTTTGAAACCTCCGAAAGCTGTATAAGTGCACATACAGCTAGGAGCGTATATAAAACTACATATCGTTTATATGAGCTGGAGGAATTGCTTCCTGGGAATTATATGCGGGTTTCAAAATCAACTATTATAAACCTAAATCATATATATTCCATATCTCGTAATCTTACCTCCTCAAGCGCTATCCAACTTAGGAATACTCATAAACAGGTATTTGTATCGAGACACTACTATAAATTATTAAAACAAAGATTAGAAGAAAAGAGGAAATGTATATGAATATGAAGAAACGAAATTTATTTTGGGGTCTACTGCTGATAGCTACAGCTGTATTAATTATTTTGAATCAATTTGGATTTTTTACCGGTTTAAGTATATTTGAAATTGTGCTTACAGTCATTATGGTCGGAATTATTATTGTAAGCATTAGAAGCATTAACTTTTGGGGTATCTTATTTCCATTAGCAGTCATATTGATCACCTTTGATAAAGAGCTAGATATAACGGAATTTACTCCATGGCCTGTACTATTAACTGCATTCTTAATAAGTCTTGGTCTTTCTATGATATTTAATAGATATGGGTCTTTCGTTTTTCACATTAATGGTAAGAATAGCTTCGGAAGTAACGTAGTTAATGAACAGGATGGTAATGAAGTCAACTGCTCCACTAGCTTCGGTGAATGCATAAAGTACGTAAATACAGAGGATTTTGTCAGAGCAAATATTAAATGCTCCTTCGGTGATGTAAAGGTGTATTTTGATAATGCTAAAATACCATCTGGTAAGGCTGATATATATATAGATGTGTCCTTCGGAGATGTCGATTTATATATTCCAAGAACATGGAATGTCGTAAACGAAGCCCATGCATTCTTTGGCGACATGGATATATCACGTAATATTAATATAAATTCAGATCCGGATGCTCCTGTTGTAACAATACACGGTAATATTAACTTTGGAGACACTTCGATTATTTATGTGTAGGGAGACATGAAGACAAGGTGACAGCAGACCGTCCCCTTGTCTTTTTTAATAGTATAAGGAAAAATACTGTGATAAAATTCTTAAGTGAAGTATCATATTTTGAGCAATCAAAAAAGAGCTCTCAGAGAAA
>CAZDWP010000072.1:0-8572 GCA_964508985.1 uncultured Herbinix sp.
TTAAGCTCGGAAGCGGATATGCCTGCATCCTTTAAAGCATTTTGTACGGGTCCAACTGTTCTTTCTATAAAATCACTGGTCAGCTCATCAAATTTAGCTCGTGTGAGATTCATATCAAAGTGCTTAGGTCCTTCAGAGGTTGCTGTGATAAAAGGAAGATTTATATTAGTAGTTGTAGCTGAGGATAATTCAATCTTTGCTTTTTCTGCAGCTTCACGTAGTCTCTGCATTGCCATTTTATCAGTTGATAAATCAACGCCCTCATTCTTCTTAAACTCATCAACCATATATCTAGTTACTCTCTCGTCAAAATCATCGCCACCGAGTCTGTTATCACCGGAGGTTGCAAGTACCTCTATAACTCCGTCGCCAATTTCGATGATTGATACGTCAAATGTACCACCACCTAGGTCATATACCATTATTTTTTGCTCATGTTCATTATCAAGTCCATATGCAAGGGCAGCTGCTGTAGGCTCATTAATAATTCTCTTAACATCAAGTCCTGCAATCTTACCTGCATCCTTTGTTGCCTGTCTCTGTGCATCATTAAAATATGCTGGAACAGTAATAACTGCTTCGGATACTTTCTCGCCCAAATAGCTTTCAGCATCTGTTTTTAATTTTTGAAGCACCATAGCGGATATCTCCTGAGGAGAATATCTTTTGTCATCAATCTTTACACGAAAATCAGTTCCCATATGTCTTTTTATAGATGAAATGGTTTTATCTGAATTTGTAACTGCCTGGCGCTTAGCAGGTTCGCCTATTAAGCGTTCTCCTGATTTTGTAAATGCCACAACTGACGGTGTGGTTCTTGCTCCTTCTGCATTTGCAATAATTACAGGCTTGCCGCCTTCCATTACCGCTACACATGAATTTGTGGTACCTAAGTCAATACCTATTATTTTACCCATTTGAATTCCTCCTATATATTTAAGTAATATTTCATTTAAAATATGTGGTTAATTAACAACCTTTACCATACTGTGTCTAACTACTGTGTCCTGATACAAATAACCCTTTTGATACTCTTCGGAAACTATATTATCTCCAAGTTCTTCATCTTCACCATGCATAACAGCATTGTGGAAATTTGGATCAAATTCATTTCCTACGGCTTCGATAACCTTTACACCGATTTCCTCCATGGTAGTCATCAGCTGCTTATAAATCATATTGAAGCCTTGAACTAAGGGACTATCCTTATCTGCTTCACCTACAGAATCAAGTCCTCTCTCAAAATTATCAATTATAGGCAACATCTTTTCGATTATACTTTTTGCTCCAAAAGCATACATTTGTGACTTTTCCTTTTCGGAGCGCTTTCTGAAATTATCAAACTCTGCCATACTTCTTATTAGTCTGTCATTCAGCTCAACAATTTTTTCTTCTTTAGCTGCAAGCTCCTTGTTCTTAGAACTCTTTAGAAGTGATTTACCTGACTTTGGTTTTTCATTTATAGTCACATCATCGCAAGTAGATTCATCTATCTTTTCATCCATGGATTTCTCAGAACTCTTAGCTTTTTCTTCCTTCTCCATGGCCGCTTTTATCACTTCGATAGTCTTATCTTTATCCTCCAATCTTAACTAACCACCTTTCATATCTATGTTTTGTTTTTAAATATATCATCCAATTGAACCATCAGATTCTGCAAGGTTCTGACTACACCTTCATAGTCCATCCTCTTAGGTCCAATAATACCTACCTTACCATATACGCCCTCTTCGATTTCATAAGTGGCAGTGACAACTGAGCAATCCTTCATAGCATCTATAGGAGTCTCGTCACCAATATAGACTTGTATTCCCCTGCTATCCTCATCATCCATCCGGTCCTGAATCAAATCGGACAAGCGTTTCTTCTCTTCAAATGTATATAACAGTTCCGATGCCTTCTCTATATCGCTTAGCTCAGGATATCTAAGGATATTAGTAGCTCCAGATGTATAAACCTTAAAGTCATCTTCTTCGGCAACCGCCTGTACAATGGCATCTAAAATATCATTAACTATCTCTCTATACTCTCCTGCTTGTTCCTTCATCTGTGTAATAATCGGAAGATTTATTGATGATAAGTCTAAGCCCTGAAGAAATGTATTAAGCACTATATTTAGTTTTAATAAGATTTCCTTATCTAATGATGTCGTAACCTTAACTATTTTATTCTTCACAATATTCTTATCAAATACTATTACGGCTAATAACTGACCATCTTCAATCTCTGTAAGCTGAATAAATTTTACTTTCTTCTTAAATTGTGGTGATGTAACCATTGTTGCATAATTGGTATTAACAGCAAGAAGCTTTGCTACCTGTTGCAGCAAGCTTTCTAGCCGGTCTGCCTTCTCAATAAGAATTTCCTTCATGCTCTCAAGCTCATTATTCTTATCCAATAACAGCAAATCAACGTAAAGACGGTATCCTTTATCAGTAGGAATACGTCCCGCGGAGGTATGAGGCTGTATTATAAAACCCAATTCCTCCAAATCAGACATTTCATTTCTGATTGTTGCCGAGCTTAAATTAAGATCCGTAAATTTTGATATTGTTCTGGACCCAACCGGTTCACCTGTCTCTAGATAATTTTGGATGATAGCCTGTAGTATCTTTAATTTTCTATCATCAAGCTCGTGCACTGCCTCACCTTCTCTACTGTTGATTATTAATTTGTTGATTAGCACTCACTCGGTTTGAGTGCTAACACTACTAATAAAGTATCACTATAAGTTATATTTGTCAAGGATAAATTTACTTTTTTTTAGTCAATTAAAAATTCCGCTAAAACCATATTACTGACATCAGTACCATAATCAGTGAGTTTAACAAAATCCTTTTCTATAATTATTAATCTTTCATTCTCCAATTTATTTAATTGTTTATCATAGATATAATCCATGGATACACCAAATTTATTTAAAAAACTGATTTTACTTACACCGTCGGATTTTCTAAGACCAAGAAACATGAATTCCTCTATCTGCTGATTTTTTGTTAAGAAAATTATGTTTCTTCTGATTCCATAAAAATCATCTAATATTCTATCATTAGTAATTTTCTTTGTATCGGTAGACATAATATTATTATAATTATCACTGTTAATATTCAGATACTCTTTTAAGGAATTTGTGTTGCTAAATCTTGTATTATTAATAAGTGAAGCTGAGCCAAGACCTAGCCCAAGATAAGATACGCCCTCCCAATAGGCCAAATTATGTCTACATTCATAGCCTTCCTTAGCATAATTGGAAATTTCATACCTTTTATATCCCTGGGGCATAAGCTTTCCCTTAGTCATAGCATAAATTAATCGATCAGTTTCCTCAGAAGGAAGCTTATTCCTCTCTTCTCCTTCAGGTCCATACATATCATAGAAGGCGGTTCCCTCCTCAATTATTAGGCTATAAGCAGATATATGCTCTGGGTTTAGCTTTGCTATCCTAATAAGTGTCTCTTCCCAAGACCCTGCGCTCTGACCTGGTAGGGCTGACATAAGATCAATATTAATATTATTAAATCCTAATTCTCTAGCCTGAATGTAATTATCTAAAAACTCAGAGTAGGAATGAATCCTTCCCAATAGCTTTAATTCATGATCATGGGTTGACTGTAGGCCAAAGCTTATGCGGTTGATCCCTGCCTTCTTATAGTTCATAAGCTTATTTCTAGCAATTTCAAATGATTTGGATTCATTAGAATCGACTATATGCATTGTTCCGGGATTTACCTCTATGGTTATCTCAAGACTAATATCAGTAGTAAGCTCAAATACATCCCTTATCTCATTTAAAGTTCGTACAATATAATCAGAATCCACACAGGAAGGTGTCCCTCCTCCTATAAATATAGAGGAAACTATATAATCCTTTGTCCTATCCTTATAGCTTCTGATTTCCTTATATAATGCATTAAAATATGATTTTATACCCTCCTCATTGGATGGACCGGATAAGAAATCACAATAAGCACATTTTTTTACGCAAAAAGGAACATGGACATAAAGTCTCAAATCCTCTTTCCATGTTCCTTTATATACTTGATGATCTTGCTTCATTTTTTCAGCTCCTTAAGGAGAGCATGTCCTTAGTAAGCACATGCCCTTAGTAAACACATGACTTTAGTTAGAGCATGTCCTTATTAATAAGCGTGGCCTAATTATCATCTAGCTTTAATACGCTCATGAAGGCCTTTTGAGGTACTTCAACATTTCCTATCTGTCTCATCCTCTTCTTACCTTCCTTCTGCTTTTCTAGAAGTTTCTTCTTTCTACTAATATCACCGCCGTAGCATTTTGCGAGAACATCCTTACGAACAGCCTTGACTGTCTCTCTTGCGATTATCTTACTGCCAATAGCTGCCTGAATAGGTATCTCGAACAGCTGACGGGGAATTTCTCCCTTAAGCTTCTCACAAATCTTTCTGCCTCTTTCATAGGCACCATCCGCATGAACAATAAAGGAGAGTGCATCTACCTCTTCACGATTTATTAATATATCCAGCTTAACAAGCTCAGACTGTACATATCCTTTTAGCTCGTAATCAAAGGAAGCATAGCCTTTGGATCTTGATTTTAGTGCATCAAAGAAATCATAGATAATTTCGTTTAGGGGAAGCTCATATTTTAACAAGGCCCTCTTCTCCTCGATATACTCCATACCAAGATATACGCCTCTTCTCTCCTGACACAGAGTCATTATCTGACCGACAAACTCTGTAGTAACCATAATCTCAGCTGATACAAAGGGTTCCTCCATATAATCAATATATACGGGATCAGGCATGTTGGAGGGGTTAGTTATCTCTATAACTTGTCCATCAGTTTTATACACCTTATAAATTACACTGGGTGCTGTAGTAACTAAATCAAGATTATATTCCCTCTCTAATCTTTCCTGAATTATTTCAAGATGCAAAAGTCCTAAGAAACCACATCTGAAGCCAAAGCCTAAAGCTATAGAGGTTTCAGGTTCAAATTGCAAGGATGCATCATTAAGCTGAAGCTTTTCAATGGCATCTCTAAGATCGGGGTACTTAGATCCGTCGGCAGGGTACATACCACAATAAACCATAGGAAGCACCTTCTTATAACCAGGTAAAGGTTTATCACAGGGTCTTTTTGCATCGGTTACAGTATCACCTACTCTGCTATCCTTAACATTCTTTAAGCTGGCGGTTATATAACCTACCATTCCTGCTGTTAATTCTTCTGCAGGAATAAACCTACCAGGACCGAAAGTACCTAGCTCAACAACCTCTGCTTTCGCACCTGTAGCCATCATTTTGATTTCTGTACCAGCTTTAACGGTACCTTCCATGATTCTGCAAAAGATAATTACTCCCTTATAGGAATCATAAATGGAATCAAAAATTAATGCTTGCAAAGGATTATCTATCTTGCCCTTAGGAGCGGGTATCTTCGTTACTATTTGTTCAAGAACCTCCTCAATGTTTAAGCCCTGTTTTGCTGACACCAAAGGGGCATCATGGGCTTCAAGCCCGATTACATCTTCAATTTCAGCTATTACTCGTTCTGGCTCTGCACTGGGTAGATCAATTTTATTTATAACAGGCATCACCTCTAGATTATGATCAAGAGCCATATATACATTGGCCAGGGTCTGTGCTTCAATTCCCTGAGCGGCATCCACAACAAGAATAGCTCCTTCACAAGCAGCTAAGCTTCTAGATACTTCATAATTAAAATCTACATGTCCAGGGGTATCTATTAAGTTAAATATATACTCCTCACCCGATTTCGCCCTATATACCGTTCTAACTGTCTGAGCCTTAATTGTTATGCCTCTTTCTCTTTCCAAATCCATATTGTCAAGAACTTGGGACTGCATCTCCCTACTGGTAAGTAATCCCGTCTTCTCAATTATTCTATCAGCCAAGGTTGATTTGCCGTGATCGATATGTGCAATAATACAAAAATTTCTTATTTTACTTTGGTCTAAGCCCATGTTAATCCTCCTGATAATATTATTATTGCTTCGTTACTTATAACGGAGGATTTATCCTCACTGTGTATGTTTACATTATCTCTATTTTACTGTCCCTTTAGGACCGCGTCAAGTATTTCCGCAAAAGGCTGCATCGCTTTCTTAGCAGACCTAAGGGTATTTTTATGGGTTCCTAACTCTATCAGTAAGCTTTTCGGCTTTAAATCCAGATTGTAACGCAAATACTGTAGATAGTTCTTATAGAAAAGCCCAGGATACATTTCTAGTGATTTTAATTGAAGCTGAAGAGAAAACGCAAGATTATCCTGCAAATTAGGATTGTCTAGTCTTGTAATAGTTCCATTTTTATCTCTGCTAAGACCGTTAAAGAGCATAATCTGAGCTGTTTCTTGTCCATCAATTATAGTGGATCTTTTATCTCCTGAGTCCCTATGTAAATCAATTATAACATCAATGGATGGGTTTTCTTCAAGTATTTTCGATACTGCATCTCTTGCATAGTTATAGGCTTTATTTCTATCCATCTTTCCATCAACTAGGTCATACACTCCCCGATTATGTATGACATTATAGCCATATTGCTCCTCAAGGATTTCTGTAAGTAGATCGCCAACTCCCACAACATAATCCTCCAATACGCCTTCCCCGCTGTCAAGATATTCTTCCTGTGAATGTGTATGATAGATTAATATCTGTGGCTTGTCATTACTTGTCTGAATAGTCATATCCTTATTCAGTAAAGCTTCAGCATCAAATAATTCATCGGTAACCCTTGTTGCAGAATCGACTATATAAAAATTGCGAACCAAAAAACTAACGTCATTAAGCTGTTCCAATGTAAAGGGAGTCCCATTATAGCTTCTCATTACCTCCACGGCTCCCCCTTCTTCCTCATATCCTATATCAAATTCACTATAGTCAATAGCTCCTTCCAATATTCTTACGGGTAACTCCTGTGATTTATATTTCTGATTTGCATTTGCTTCTATGTGATCTTTAAAATCCTCATTTTCAAGAAATGCACCATTGGTTAATATGTATTCCTTAGTTAGCATTCCCTTAACATAACTTTCATAATTTATATTACTTTGAAGTTCATCGCTTTGAAGTTCATCAATCTTATCCTGTGCTAAGATTTGTATATTTTCAGTTCTAAAATTATCTTTCGATACATTTTGATGCACTCTACATATTTCCGTAGCCATATTAAGCGGAAAAGGATATTCTGCTTGATCCTTATCAATTTGGTAACTTACAGTGGCGGATCCTTTTTCAATTATATTAGAATATATCCCTGATATAATCGCTGTTGTTGTACTTGCTTTAGCTTGGTCTATTTCACTAGAAAAGGACAGGATAAATGCGCATAGCAAAAATAATACAGTAATAAATATAGTAACTGTTAGTATTATCTGATTGTGCATTTTCCTGTCCTTAAAAAAGTATCGTTTCATTACTGCCTCCATACTAATGAATGCTAAAGAACTAGCCTATCTAATTATATTCAGATAGCTTGTTTTTATTACCTAAGAGAGCTTTAGTGTGGAAAAGCAAGAATTAAGAGCTTCAGATAGAGTATAGCTGATGCGTTTTACCATTTCATCAATGTTTTTGGGCGTTACGAACATATTATTAATCTGATTATTGTTAACCTCAGATATGAATTTATATGTTTCATCTTCATTAAATCCTGTTGTCTCCATATATTTTGTTAAGGTATCGGCAACAATTGTTGCAGCGTCGACTACAGTCGGAACACCTATTGCAATAACCTTAACACCAAGACTCTCTTCATTAAGAGCCTTTCGGTTGTTTCCCACACCGGACCCAGGACTAATACCCGTATCAGTTATTTGAATCGTGGTATTTAGTCTGCTTACACTCCTTGATGCTAGGGCATCTATAACGATAATTAGCTTGGGATTGGTCTCTTTTATAACTCCTTTAATAATTTCTACAGTTTCCATTCCAGTCTGTGCCATTACTCCGGGTGATATGGCACTGACGTTACCAAGATGATTTTGTTCCTTGAATTCCTTTCCGAATTCTCGAATAAGATGTCTTGTAACAAATAAATTATCAACAACCTGAGGGCCTAGGGCATCCGGTGTAACCTCACGGTTTCCAAGACCAACAACCAGAACTTCATCCTTAGATAACTTTCCTATAAGCTTTTTTATGTTTCTTTCAATATAGTTTGAAACTGACTTATGATAATCCTCGGAAGAATTGTTTAGCTCCGGGGCTTCAATAGTGATATATGTTCCAATCGGCCTTTCCATAGCCTTTGCTCCGGCTTCGTCTTTAATTTCTACCGTGGATATACGGACTTTGTTTTGCTTATCAAAGTCTTCAGTCAATATAACACCCTTTATCTCTACATCATCCTCAGGGAAGCTCTCTCTGACTTCGAGAGCGAGGTCTGTTCTTGTTTTATACTTCATATATATTAGCCTCCATCATCTTATTAGGTATAACATGAATTATTTTATACAAGCATTTAAAAATTATGTATTGACAATCTCAAATCAATATAATAGTATATAATAGTATGTTTTCATTAATACGACCGTGTCCGGATTTAATGAAACAAAATTAGAACCACCA
>CAZDWP010000073.1:0-5775 GCA_964508985.1 uncultured Herbinix sp.
CGCTCAAATCCTTTGGGGCTCGCCGAATTTACCTTATCCAGAAAGGATCCTGAATATGTAGGTCGTGCAAAAGAGGTTCAAAAAGCTGAGAAGGCTAGACTGGCAGGAGAGGATATTATAGCTGCTAATCCTGAATTAAATAATGTATATTATTTTATTAAAGAGAAGTTTGAAATTACCATAGAAAACACCCAGATAGGAAGCACGATATATGCAGCTAAACCGGGTGATGGCTCAGCAAGAGAGCAGGCGGCAAGTTGTCAGAAGGTTCTCGGTGGTTTTGCCAATATAGCAAAAGAATATGCTACGAAGCGTTATCGCTCAAACCTTATTAACTGGGGTATGCTACCGTTTGTTTTAGACGATGATTTAGCCTTTGATAATGGTGATTATCTCTTTATCAAAGATATCAAAAATGCCATACAGAATAAATCAGACAATATAAAAGCCTATGTAGTTAACAAAGGCATGAAGGAATTTTCACTATCTTTAGGGGCACTTACAGACGATGAAAGAACTATAATACTCAAGGGATGCCTTATAAATTATTATAAAGATTAACATCTAGATATAAAAATAATGGCCTGTTGTAAAACAGACCATTATTTTTTACGTGCGCCCAGCATAGGCGCAATCTTATCTATATAATGCTTCAACATATACACGTAGGTTTTCGTCATTTTTCAAGGCTGTATTTGCTTTGTTGTTGGTTTCCTCAATAATCCAAGAAACAAGGCTATCCTGGTCTCTATCATCAAAATAAGTTTTTAGTGTTTCATCCATTTCAGAATTATAGATCATTAGTTCTCCAGCCTCATCAGTTATAAGATAGAACTTGTCCAACCTAGGCAAGGTGGTTTTTATGTTGACATATTTTATTTCATAATAAGCATAGACAATATAAGCACCATCTTCATAACTTTCCATGATATAATACATATTATCACGAATATCATCAATGAATTGAGTCTCTTTTTCTATATCAATTAGTGGAGTTATATTTTCGGGATCAGTAGCCTTAGATTTCAACAGCTTATAATCGCAGGAATTCCATGCCACATAGTAGTCAAGAAAAAACTGTTCAATCTTTGGATTTCCGCCTACGGTCAATTCATAGACTGGAAGTGGTGTTGGTATCGGTGTGGGTCCAGGTGTCACAGTTGATTCAGGCTTCGGTGTAGGTGTTGTTGTAACAGTGGAAGTAAGAGCAGATTGAGACTTGTCATTTTCAGGTTGGTTTTTATCATTGCTTGAATTTTCAGATGCGATAAGAAGAGCTTTATCTCTCTGTATAGCTTCAGCAACACCATTATTGTTGCCAGGATATAATGTCCCGATAGATAAGATTAATCCACCAATACCCATACAATATATAATTGTCATAATAATTGATTTTCTCATATTAAATTTCATTGTAACTCCTTATAAGCTTATTAAGACTACAAACCAATTCTAACTAACAATGGAATAAAATACAAGCAAAATATATAAGTTTGTAATATCTTTGTAATATTTATATCAAAAATCCCTACTTGTGATATTCAAAGGAATATATTAGAATTGTAATAAGTTTAGAAGTCTGATATTAATAATATATTTGAAATACTGTAAAGTCAGGAGAGAGTATATGGCAACGATTATTGATGGCAAAAAGACATCCTCAGAAATTAAGGATGAATTAAAAGAGCAAGTAAAGCAATTAAAAGAAAAAAGAATTGAGGTTTGCCTCTGTGTTATTCAGGTAGGAGAAGATCCTGCTTCAAAGATTTATGTTAGCAACAAGAAAAAGGCTTGTGAATATATAGGAATCAAATCCTTATCCTATGAGCTGGCCGAGGACATAACCCAGGAGCATTTACTAGAGCTTATAGATAAGCTTAATAAGCAAGATGATGTCCATGGAATACTTGTACAATTACCTTTACCAAAGCACATAGATGAGGATAGAATTATACAGGCTATATCACCCGATAAGGATGTAGATGGTTTTCATCCTCAGAGTGTTGGAAGATTAAGCATAGGTCAAAAAGGGTTTGTGTCCTGTACTCCCGCCGGTATAGTGCAGCTACTGAAGCGCTATAACATTTCCATGGAAGGGAAGGAATGTGTTATTGTAGGCAGAAGCAACATAGTTGGAAAACCTATGGCAATGCTTATGCTTAGAGAAAATGCTACAGTAACCGTATGTCATTCCAGAACGAAGAATCTTTCAGAGGTAACAAGAAGAGCCGACATATTGATTGTTGCCATCGGAAAAGCAAAATTCATTACAAGTGAGCATGTCAAGGAAGGTGCAGTTGTAATAGATGTAGGTATGCATAGGAATGAGAATAATAAGCTATGCGGCGACGTGGACTATGATGATGTTATAGATAAAGTAAGTGCTATAACTCCAGTTCCCGGTGGTGTAGGCCCCATGACTATAGCAATGCTTATGTACAATTGTGTAGAATCAATGGTACCTGGTACCAAATAAAGAAAACGGAGCAGAAATATGGACATATTTTTTATATCATTAGGTTGCGATAAGAACCTTGTAGACAGTGAAAACATGCTAGGTATACTTCACGAGAACGGATATAAGATAACGGATAAAGAGGACACGGCAGATATAATCATTGTAAACACCTGTTGCTTTATCCATGATGCTAAGGAAGAAAGTATTCAAGCTATCCTAGAGATGGCTAGGTACAAAAAGATTGGGAAGCTTAAGGCATTAATAGTTACCGGTTGTCTTGCTGAGCGGTATAAGGATGAGATACTGACAGAAATCCCTGAAGTGGATGCCCTTTTAGGAACCGCTGCATTCAATGAAATATTGCATGTAGTCGAAGAAGTTATAGAAGGCAAGAAATATACATATTTTGCCGAACTTGATGTGTTACCTAAAAACAAATCTAAAAGAATACTATCTACCGGAACTCATTATTCTTATTTAAAAATTGCTGAGGGATGCGATAAGCATTGTACTTACTGCATTATACCCAAAGTAAGAGGAAACTATAGAAGCAGGCCTATGGAAGAGCTAATAGAAGAAGCCACATACCTTGGATCCATGGGAATAAGGGAATTAATATTAGTGGCTCAGGAGACAACCCTTTATGGTGTTGATTTATATGATAAAAAGACCTTACCTGACCTGTTAAAAGAGCTTTGCAAGGTACCAGGCATAGAATGGATACGAATACTATACTGTTATCCTGAGGAAATCACACCCGAGCTTATAGAAACCATACGCCTGGAACCAAAGATATGCAATTATCTGGACATACCTATTCAGCACTGCTCTGACAGGATATTAAAGCTAATGGGAAGAAAGACATCAAAAGATGATATTATAAATATTGTTAAGTCGCTTAGAGATAGCATACCTGATATTGCACTAAGAACTACCCTTATTACAGGCTTCCCCACAGAAACAGATGAAGAACATGAGGAACTACTAGACTTTATTGAGAACATGAGATTTGACCGATTGGGTGTATTTACCTACTCTAAGGAGGAGGATACCCCCGCTGCACTTCTAAAGCCGCAGGTTTTGGCCAAAGTAAAAAAGCAACGACAAAAGCAATTAATGGAGCTTCAGCAATCCATAGCTTTTGATCATTCTTCTTCTCATATAGGACGCATATTTGACGTTATCATCGAGGGAAGAATTGCAGATAGGGACGGCGTATATGTAGCAAGAACCTATATGGATGGCCCGAAGGTGGATGGATATATTTTCATAGACTCCGAGGAAGAGCTTATGTCCGGTGATATCATACAGGCTAAGGTTACCGGAGCAAATAATTATGATTTGATTGGACAAATTATGGAAGGAAGTGCAAAGAAATGAACTTGCCTAATAAAATAACAACTGTCAGGGTATTTATGATACCAATATACTTGATATTCATGCTAATAGAACAGATTCCTTATGGAAGATATATTGCCGCCGTTATCTTTACCTTAGCGGCAATTACGGATGCTTTAGATGGATATATTGCTAGAAAGAACAATTTAATCACTAACTTTGGTAAATTTATGGATCCCTTAGCTGATAAACTATTAGTTTGCTCGGCACTTATTTGCTTTGTGGAGACTCATCAAGTTCCCAGCTGGGTAGCTATAATTATTATTGCAAGAGAATTTATCGTAAGTGGCTTTCGCCTTATTGCATCAGATAACGGAGTTGTTCTTGCTGCAGGTTGGTTGGGAAAGATAAAGACTAATGTCCAAGTAGTAATGAGTGTTCTGCTTATAGTGAATTTTGATTATGCATTTTTTAATGTACTTGAGGTTATAGCAATATATCTTGCACTTATACTAACAATTATATCAATGATGGATTATTTGCTAAAGAATAAGGAACTTTTATTTAGCAAGAACCAGCATTAATTGAAAGGATGCAGCTATATGACAGTAGAGGAAGTAGTTGTAAATCTTTTAATCAAGCATAAACTTACGCTCGTAACCGCAGAATCATGTACGGGCGGAATGCTTTCAGGAAGAATAGTAAATGTCCCTGGTGCATCTGATACGTTTATGGAGGGCTTTATTACCTATTCCAATAATGCAAAAATGAAATATTTACATGTAAGCTCAGATACTTTAGAAAATTTTGGTGCGGTTAGTGAACAGACGGCCATAGAAATGTCAGTCGGTGCAGTTAAAGAGTCTGGCTGTGATGTCAGCGTTGCCGTGACAGGAATAGCTGGACCCGGAGGAGGTACAGTAGAAAAACCAGTAGGCTTAGTATATATTTCTTGTCACCTAGATGGAAAAACATTTGTCAATGAAGAGCATTTTAAAGGTAGCAGAGAAAAAATAAGAGAGGATAGTGTTACCTCGGCTTTAGAGCTGATTCGTAGAGGTATACTTGAAGTATATGGATAATAACACAATTTCGTTGGAATTATACCATATAAATGACACAGTTGTTATATATAATAGTATCAATGGATAGATTGTTGTTAAAATTTCTTGAAAGGAGGTAAAACCTCCGTTGTAGGAATTATATTCTTTCATCTCATTAAGGAGGTTTATTATGAAACGTTACAATAAGTTCTTAATATTGATACTTATTTTAATTAGTCTTTTATCTTTTACTGGATGCAAACTAAAAATATTTAAGGACAACGATAATAAAGACAATAAGATAGAAAGCAATGATGATATAACAGATATTGATAATTCTGATGACTATGATATAGAAGATATTGACAATAAAGATGATGAGCACAATTTGGATAGTGAGACACCAACTCCAACTATTATACAGCCTAAAGAAAATGTTGAATTATTAATTTATGTAGTTAATAGTAATACCTTACTAGATCCAGTTACTGCTTTAGTTCCTGCTGATAGCGAAATCACCCCTGAATTAATAGTAGAAACCGTGGTAGATTCCATGGCTGATCAATCACTTGTAATTGGAGTTGAGAGTGTAACCAAGCAAGACGATACGGTTATTATCAGCTTCTATTCAGATAAACCTCCCTTAAGTAACGTTGGTTCAGGCTTGGAGACAGCTATACTCGATGCCTTTGCTCAGAGTCTTATTGAGAATTTAGATGATTATAATAAGATTATATACCGCGTAGAAGGTGGACCATATATAAGTGGACATATAGAGTTGGGAATCAATGAAGTCTATGTCGAGGACTAGTCAGTTCGGCTTTACAGAACTTATCCACGAAGAAGCAGATTAGTTCATGGGATTTATAATAATTATAACTTTTTATTTAGGTAATTTCGATGCGGCAAACGTAGTCGACAATTACCTAAATTTAT
>CAZDWP010000073.1:5875-7189 GCA_964508985.1 uncultured Herbinix sp.
TTTTATTTAGGTAATTTCGATGCGGCAAACGTAGTCGACAATTACCTAAATTTATGTTATTCTAAATTAATCAAAAACTTGCAGTATATAAGCAGAATGGAAAATGTCGATGAAAAAAATTTATGTAATAGGAGGCGGTGCCTCAGGAATGATAGCAGCAATTTCGGCTGCTAGATGCGGCCATAATGTAATTCTTCTCGAAAAGAATGAAAAGCTTGGTAAAAAGCTCTTTATTACAGGTAAAGGAAGATGCAATCTTACAAATGCCTGTGATAGAGATACATTTTTTGATAATGTTATGTCTAACCCTAAATTTCTTTATAGGGCATACAATCAATTAAGCACCTATGATGTAGTTGATTTTTTTGAACAGCTTGGTCTAAGAACTAAAGTCGAAAGAGGAAATCGTGTATTTCCCTTATCAGATAAATCCTCTGATGTAATATCGGTATTAAAAAAAGAATTAGACCGCCTTGGAGTGAATATTCGCTACAAATGCGAAGTTAGCGATATAATATCAAAAGAAGGAAGCTTTCATGGTATAAAGCTAGTAAATAATGATGAAATCCTTTATGGTGATACAGTAATAATTGCTACGGGAGGACGTTCTTATCCGCTTACAGGATCAACAGGAGATGGCTATAAATTTGCCAAAAAAGCGGGACATACTATTACTGATTTATCTCCCTCATTAGTATCGCTTTATGTATCCGAAGCTTATGTTAAAGAGCTTATGGGATTATCACTAAAAAATATTTCCATAACAATTAGATCTGGTCAAAAGGAGATATATAAGGACTTTGGAGAGCTTCTATTTACTCATTTCGGAGTAAGTGGCCCTGTAATATTAAGTGCAAGCCGCCATATTATTCCCTATATAAACCATAAGGATGCTATTACATTAAGCATTGACCTAAAGCCGGCTCTAACATATCAACAACTGGATAACAGAGTACTTCGAGATTTTGAAGAATTCAAGAACAAGCAATTTAAGAATTCTTTGAGCCAGCTATTGCCAAACAAACTAATAGATGTTATTATTCCTCTAAGTTCAATAAATCCCGAGAAGCAGGTTAATTCCATAACAAAAGAAGAAAGATTAAAGCTTGTGGAACTGCTTAAGAATTTGACATTTAATATAACCAGACTTGCTCCCTATGAACAGGCTGTCATTACAAAGGGTGGAGTTAGCATTAAGGAAATCAATCCTTCCACCATGGAATCTAAGATCATAAATAATATGTATTTTGTAGGTGAAATTCTTGATTTAGATGCTTTGACTGGCGGTTTTAATCTTCAGATAGCATGGTCTAC
>CAZDWP010000073.1:7289-8498 GCA_964508985.1 uncultured Herbinix sp.
TACAGTATAGCTATTGACGGTCCTGCAGGAGCAGGAAAAAGTACTATTGCGAAGAAAGTTGCTAAGTATTTGAATTTTATATATGTGGATACAGGTGCTATGTATAGAGCACTAGCCTTGTATTTTATTAGGAATAATATAGCTTCATCTGATAAAGATAGAATTGAAAGCGCCTGTGATAATGCTGAAGTAACTATAGAGTATAGAAACGGTGAGCAACAAGTTTTATTAAATGAGGAAAATGTGTCTCACCTCATTCGTACTGAAGAAGTCGGTAATATGGCAAGTGCATCCTCAGTATATCCTGTGGTTAGATTAAAGCTTGTACAGCTTCAAAGAAGCCTTGCTAGGAAGGCTGATGTGGTTATGGATGGAAGAGAAATCGGAACCTTTGTGCTTCCAGATGCTGATTTAAAGATTTATCTTACTGCTGGCAGTATGGAACGGGCAAAAAGAAGATTCTTAGAGCTTCAGATAAAAGGAGTTACTGCCGATATTAATGAAATAGAAAAAGATATTATTGAGAGAGATAAACGGGATATGAACAGAGAGTTTGCTCCATTAAAGCAGGCGGATGATGCCATCTTTGTTGATTCCTCAGATATGACTATAGACGAGGTTGCAGAACATATTATAAAATGCTTTGAAGAGATTAGATAGGAGCTGGAACATTGAATTTAAAGCTTGCCAGCAATGCGGGATTCTGCTTTGGAGTTCAGCGGGCAGTGGACGTTGTATATGATGAAATTAAAAACGGAGGTAATATTTACACCTATGGTTCAATCATTAATAATGAAGTGGTTGTTGATGAGCTTAGGAGTAAAGGTGTAAGAGTAATAGAATCACCAGAAGAATTAAATGGATTACCCAAGGGAACAATAATCATACGCTCCCATGGTATACCACAAAAAATCCTTATGGAGCTATCCTCCTATGGACATAAAATCATTGATGCAACCTGTCCGTACGTTAAAAAAATACACAAAACGGTAAGCAAATATGATAGCCATCATATTGTTATAATTGGAAGCCCCGAGCATCCTGAAATAAAAGGCATCATAGGTTGGTGCAATAATGACAATTATACAGTTATCGAAAATATAGAACAGGCAACTGAGTTTGACTTACAATTAGATGTAAAGCTTTGTATTGTGGCTCAGACGACATTTAATTACAATAGATTTCAAGATTTAGTTGAAATAATTTCAA